>DAIUKI010000110.1:0-8171 GCA_036848255.1 Bacteroidales bacterium
TTTACATCGTAAATTACCTGTGGCTGATTGTTACCCCAGGCTACACCTATATCCCTCAAGGCATTGATACGCTGACTTTCAAGACTTACATTGTCATTCCATACCTTTAGCATAAAATTCCAGTCCCGGTTTTCATCCTTCAGGATTTTCTTCCTGATGTCTTCAATCAGCTTCTGTGCTTCCCCGTAGCATGAAGCATCGGGATATATATCAGCAAGATAACCGGCAACAGCATTTGCCCCGGCTGAATTGGGATTAGCAATCCAGACAGCTTTAGCAGCAGCTAAGTCCTTGTTACATATATAGTTTATAAATCTTTTGTAAACTGCCGGGACTTCATTCATTGCCTTATCATAACACTCTTTACATACATCGGGTATTGACATAAGGTTAAAGATTGCCTGACGGTACTGATCGGTTGAAGCCATAGTAAGAGCCTCTTTAATTATAAAATCACACCTTGAGTTATAGTATTCAATGATTTTCTGTTTCCCTTTTTCGACGAAAGATTTGAATTGGGGAGATCCGGAATTAATGGTACTTATTCCGTTTATATATGCTTTGTTCTCATTTGTACCTACGCCTTTAAGTGACACTGTAGTGGTGGAGAAAACATTTTTTGAGAAATAATCTGCTATATAGAGGGTCATATCCATATTGTAGGCATGCATTGTTGGTGGTCCAGGGATAATATCCTTGGTGACCAGTACCACTTTGCAGGTAATTATAAATCTCGGGTTATAATCGCTTCCCCCAAGTCCGTTGGTGGTTGCGATCTGTTGCAATTTATTATCAAGGACACTCAGAGCATTTTCAGGCATTCCGTCCATCTGTTCAGGGACCACAGGTGTAAGAGAGATCCTGCCAAGGTCATCTGATTTCTGAAGAGTGTTTTGTGCACTGACTGTAAAGATCAATAATCCTGCAGCAAGAAAGACAAGAACTGATTTTTTCATAATATCCTGATTTTATTTATTTTTCTCCGATAACAAGAGTGGCGCGCCCCAGACCTTGAACCATTACCTTACATATGATATTGTACGGAGCCGCATTGAGAAACTTCTTAAGCTCGGTAACGAATTGCCGGGTGTCCATCGCTTTTCCGGTTTGAGTATACAGAGGTATGCGTACCTGCTCAAACAGAATAAAATTTTCAGATCCGTCACTGTTGCTGTAGCGACCATTCATTGTATTTTTTGCCATCCAGTTATCTATTATCTCGGCAAGTTCAGTACCATTATATTCCTCTGAAAGGTCTACAGGTGATCCGCTAAATACTCTTATCCTCACTGTTACCTCACGGCCATTTGACAATAAATCGTCGAAATGTGCCTGAAGCTGAGCATTGAAATTATCTATATGTGATAAAACAGCTTCTTCAAGAAGAATTGGAGGATCAGCGGAAAATGACGGCTGGCCGCTACCTTGAGCTCCGGCTATCTGTTTATCGGTATACGCATCAAGGCCTTGAAGAATAAAGGTTACATATTTTTTTGGACCCTGGGTATTAATTGTATAGGTAAGCTGCATAATGATATCACTCCTGGCAGTGTTCTTAAGAATATCGAGTGGACTCTCAGCAAGAGATGCACCACTGGTTTTGCTCGAAGTCATATTATCTTCAGCTCTTTGCCGGTCAATATCTTTAAGAACTGTTTCAAGGTTCTTCAAAGGGAAACCTCTCTCGGTCATCATGGTATTTATCTTTGATATTACCAGGAGCAGGTTTGGATCTGTTTGCAAGGCACGTTTATAATCAGGGATCCTCTCCTCAGTACCTTGATTGTCAAATTTTGTCATGAAATTGTTCTGTGTGCACCAGACGTCGCTGGGGACCACCATTATAGTAGGTTTCTTGGCCTGACTGAAGGTAACTGTAGTGAACACCGACAGTGAAAATATTAATAGTATTGTTTTCATAGTAGGGTGAATATTAGTAGATTAGAAGCCCTGTCCAAGTGATTTAGCAATACCTGCAGCTTCAAGTTCTTTCCGAAGAGCATTATGTGCCACTGATACAAGAACTCCCACTTTGAATTGTTTACCGACTTTAAGACGGTCTTTGGGATCGAGGCTGCCATCATTGCTTATACTGACAAAATTCAGGTATTTGCCGCCCTGTTTGAAAAAAGCAACAAAATAGTCCTGATGCTGCTGTTCAGCTCCCGGATCAGTTATAAGAGGGCGTAACATACAACCAGGTTTCCCACTGGTTATCCCTTTGAACATTACTGCCTGAACGGCATTCTTTTTTGCCTGTTCAATAGCATCATCTGGCTTTTTCCCATAACCCCAGACTTTAATGAGTTGTGTTCCATCCATTCCTGTCCCCATACATTCAACCTCAATATTATAGTAGGCAGCAGGATTCTTTTTTCTTTGTCCGTATCCCGATACAGCAAACAGGACAAAAACGCCAATTAGAAATGCGATCTTTAGAGTTTTCATAGTAAAGGTATTTGTGATTCTTTTAAAATTCAATTCTTAATCCGATATCAATTGCAGTTCCTCCGCGGGTAAATCCATCTCCCCATTTAGGTTCTCCGTTGATGATGTAATCGATTTTATCCTGGTCAGTTATTTTTCCTCCCATCAGGTAATAGCTGTACGAACCTACTAACTGGAGATTGTGCAGAATATTGATTCCTGCCATAATCCCTGCATGTTCATAAAGCGAGGAAAAGGACTTTTTGCTATCATTTTTGTTTGTCAATTGTTCAAGTCCAACACCGGCGTATGGTTGAAGACGGAAGTTACGGAACATGCAGAATTCTTTTCCCAAACCTAAACCAAACCTGAAAAAGTCATTATAATCTTCCGAAGTTGAGTTTATAGTAATTTGTATTTCTTTAAACTCATAACCGCCTTCAAGATATAGTTTCACCATTGATGGAGCATTCTTTTTGAAGAAAGAAGAGGTGTTTATTTCCAGTCTTCCATTGTAGCCACCTACACCCCCAGTGCTGTAACCAAGACTCAAAGCAAATCCAAGATCGTTATGTTGTTGAAGAAGCATTCCTGCATCGAGACGTTTGCCTGCCACCTGGTAAAATTTTGAAGGCTCAGTGTTCCCTGTGGAAACAAACCGGTTGTCGACGATTTTATTGGTGGCTCTTATCACACCCTTTCTATGTGCCTTAATTACTCCATTGCTTCCCTGGCGCATTTCATATACAAAATATCTCTGGTCGATCCTAAGATTTTCCTTATATCCGATCTTGGCTTTTGGTGGTCTTGCACTAAATAAAACAGTTTTGACCCTGAATTCTTCAAGGGACCGTTCAAGGACAAGCAATGTATTATTAACTCCGTTACCCAAAAGTTCAGTCATCAATTCATCATTTGTTTTTTGAGTCTTTTGAGCGGCCGATTCTCCTGGATTATATTGACTTGCTTCTGAACTTGTTGTCAGACGTGTTACATATGTTACAGGGAACGAGAAGTTATCAAAAGCCAGTTTTTTGGTGCTCAACATTGGATCACCCTTATCTACCCAAAGCTGCTGCCAGAAAACAGCGTTTATCGAATCATTGAAATCAATCTTATAAACGTATGCATTCACATTAGCCATAAAACCATTTTTCTCTCTCTTGACAGGTGTTTTGCTCTCTTTATCAAGACGGTTGTAATACTCTTCTTTTGAAATAAGATCACTGACATCAAAAACTATTAAATAACTTTTGTTCAATAACTTCTCCCCGGAGTCCATAATTTTGGCCATGCCAATCTTACTTGAGCTGGCAGCTTTGACATCTGCATCTGTAGCATTGTATAAGCCACGTTCCTGGAGAAGCTCAATTCCAAATGAACCATCAGGGCGCCTGGAAAACCATTTAGCTATTATATCGTTTGAATAATGATCATTGACAATGATATTACCGATTAAATCTGTTACATTATTACTTAACCCCGGAGTGAGAAACTGTGACTTAAGGATCTCTTCCCTTTTCAGAGGCGGCTTGATAAACCGTCGTGCGATTGAATTGTCATCAAATTTGCTACTTATATTCAATGACTGAAAAGATTTTTTCAGTATCTCATTAAATCCATTGTCACCAAAATCCAGGAGGAAATATGCAAGAGAGTTACGATCATATTCAGTGGCCACCTGCGATCTTTTAACTTTTTCACCAGCCAAGGGTACATTTTGTGCAAAGCAGGGGATAGAAATAGCTATGACAGTAAGAAGCATTAATTGTTTCTTCATAACGAAGGGCTTAGGTTAAATCAGGATAATCTAAATTCGAAAGAAAATGTTGCTGTCTTTCAAAAATAGCAAAAAAAACGATGATTTAAAACCGTTTCCGGGAAAAAGGTTATTTTTTTTTATATGTACTTAACGTTGTACCCTTGCGTTCCCTTTCCAGATGCTCCAGACCTGCTCCTCATCGGCTGGTTGTCCGTAATCGGTTACAACAGTAGTTGCAAGAGCACCTGTTGCCCAACCGAACTGGATCCATTTTTCAGGTTCCCATCCTTTCAGGACAGCATAGAGCATACCTCCCACAAATCCGTCGCCACCGCCTATCCGGTCAAGTACATGAATTTGGCGTGGTTCGACAACGTGCCATTTATCGCCCTCGAGCATTATTGCACCCCAGAGATGGTCATTGGTGCTTATTACCTGCCTGAGAGTTGTGGCGAAAACAGAGGTTGAGGGGAACTCATTTTTTACCCTTCTGATCATCTCCCTGAAGCTT
The DNA here is from genome assembly GCA_036848255.1 of Bacteroidales bacterium. Taxonomy (GTDB): domain Bacteria; phylum Bacteroidota; class Bacteroidia; order Bacteroidales; family VadinHA17; genus LD21. Next base: position 4,701 of record DAIUKI010000110.1, read on the forward strand.
TCAATCTTCGCTGCAAGGTCCTTTCCTCCTTCTTCCGGTCCTGCTATTCCAAGGCAAAGCTGAAAATCCTCCTCGTTGCCCACAAGTATATCGGAAATACCTGCAATCTCTTTGAATGTTGCTGAAAGCTCTTTTTCCCGGTCTTTCCAGAAAGAGGCCCTGAAGTTCAGGTCGAATGAGATCCTGGTGCCGTATTTCTTTGCCGACCTGGCAAGTTCGAGGCAGAAATTGCTGGTTTCGGGCGATAATGCGGCTATCAGTCCGGAAAGATGAAGTATCTGAACGCCTTCATCACCAAAAAGTCTTTCAAGGTTAAAATCTTTGACATTCAGGGTCCTTCCCACCTCCCCCGCGCGATCGTTCTGAACCCTTGGTCCGCGCGATCCGTAACCGCTGTCGGCAATGTTGAACTGATGACGGTAGCCCCAGGGCCCGCCCTGTTCAACTTCGATCCCTTCATAGGCAATATGCCTGCCTGCGAGGCTATCCTTTATCATTCGGGCTATCGGACTATCTTTTACAAACGTTGTAAGCACTTTCACCGGTAGTCCGAGAAATGATGAAACGCTTGCCACGTTAGTCTCGGCGCTGGTTACCTGCATATTAAAGGTGTCACAGCAATATACCGGCTGGCCGTTGGCAGGTGTAATCCGCACACCCATACTGGAAGGAACTACCAGCGACCAAGTAAAATCTTTTTTTAATTCTATCTTCATTTCTGATTATTTTAATCTTTCCCTTAATTTTCTGCCTGCTTCCTCATAACCTGGTTTATTAAGAAGGGCAAACATGTTTTTCTTGTATGCCTCAACTCCCGGCTGGTCAAAGGGATTGACATCAAGGATATAACCGCTGACAGCACATGCAAGTTCAAAGAAATAGAAAAGCTGACCCACATAATACTCATCAAGCTCAGGGATTGTAATATGCATAACCGGCACGTTTCCGTCGTTGTGAGCAAGAATTGTTCCGGCCTCTGCATTATGATCCACTTCCGAGAGCCTTTGACCGCTCAGGTAATTAAGTGTGTCGGAATCTTCCTCTTCCTTTGGAACTGTAAGCTTTTTCCTTGGATTCCTGACTGAAAGCACAGTTTCGAACATTATTCTCTGTCCATCCTGGATATACTGCCCAAGTGAATGAAGATCGGTTGTAAAATCGACTGCTGCGGGGAATATTCCCTTACCGTCCTTTCCTTCACTTTCCCCGAACAGCTGCTTCCACCACTCGGCAAAATAATGCAGCCTGGGATTGTAGCTGATCATGATCTCGGTAGTTTTTCCGGTTCGCATGATAAGGTTCCGGCAGGAGGCATAAAGCAGTGAAATATTGGTGGCACCGTTCCTGTTATGCCTTGTTATCTGCTCCATCGATTTGGAACCTTTCACAAGCGCCCTGATATCAAATCCGCACAGGGCAATCGGCAGAAGTCCGGCGGGTGTAAGTACTGAATATCTTCCGCCAATGTTATCGGGTATAATGAAGGTTTCATAACCTTTCGAATCAGCAAGCGGCCTCAGCGCTCCTTTCTTACTGTCTGTTATTGCCACTATCCTGTCACTTGCAGCTGCTTTGCCCACTTTATTCTCAAGATGATTCTTAAGGATCCTGAATGCAATGGCAGGTTCGGTTGTTACCCCTGATTTTGAGATGGCAACTATTGAATAGTTAACGAAATCGAGGATTTCAATAAGCTCGGCAAGGTAATCCTCCGAAATATTCTGTCCCGCAAAGATGATCTCATGATGCTTTTCTTTCAGAAAGCTTGAAAAAGAATGTGAAAGCGCTTCGATAACGGCTCTTGAGCCAAGGTAAGAACCTCCAATTCCGATTACTACAGTAATGTCTGATATGGACCTGAGATGTTTTGCAATTTTTTCAATCCTGTCAAGCTGGGGAAGGATATCATCTGGCAGGGAGAGCCAGCCAAGGAAATCGCTGCCGGCACCAGTTCCGTCGTTCAGGCTGTCGAGATGCCTTACTGATTGCTGGGCAAGAGCAATTACCTCTTCATACGATATGAAATTAACTGCATTTTTAAGACTCAAACTGATATTTTCTTTCATCGATTATATGATAGTTAAGAGTGTATCTGTGACATTACAAAGTTAAAAAAAAGCCGGCAGGATTTACCTGGAGGCTTCTTTTAAGTAAATGTAAAGTATATATTGAAAAGGACTATTTCCTGTGTACTCCGCCTGCACTTGATGAATGGGCATCGACATATTTCGGATTGCCGCGGTAATTAATATCACCCGCACTCGACGATCTTGCCCTGAGCCTTTCAGAAACACTGATATCAGCATCTCCCGCACTGGAAGCAGAAACATCAGCTTCCCGAACCTCCAGCCCGTAGGCATTCAGACCGCCGGCACTGGTCAGGTCCGCGTTGAGGATATCTGCCTCTCCGGTAAGAGTTACATCCCCCGAGCTGCTGATATTAGCTTCGATCTCTTTTACATAAACTTCAATCTTGATATCCCCGGCGCTGCTGGCCGATAATTCGAGTTCACCGGTTTTGAGGGGAGTCTCCCCGATAATATCCCCCGCGCTTGTAGTTTTAAGGGATCTGATGTCATTCATTGTAACATATACCCTCTTCATTTCAGCTTCCCTAATGTTAGCATCCGAGTAAACGTGCAGAACGCCATCCCTTATTTCCGTTATAATGTATTCGTGTAGATTCTCATCGGCTTCAACCTCAATCGATTCTTCACCTGTCTGGCTTAGATATACATCGATACCGCTGCTTACCCTTAATCCTGAAAATCTCCCGGCTTCCCTTTCCTTTTTAACAACCTTATTGTTCCCATTGACCGTTCTGCGTATCTGGCCGTCGGAGCAGAATGTTATACCGAGAGAGAGGATAACGATCAGAAAATACTTCAGATTTTTCATGTTATTTCTTGTTTTATTATTAATTCATTCCGGAATAAAGACTTTAAGAAAACACTATTGCTGCAATTATTGCAAAAAAACTTTTCCGGGGATCATAAAAAAAATAAGTTCGTATCTTGGTGTTGAAACCTTAAATATTGTAATGAATGAAAATTATAGGAAGTTTATTGGTTTATACAATCTTTTCAGCCCTCCTGTACGGCTGTGTTGAAACTGAAAATAAAGATTTGATGCTGTGGTACGAAAAACCGGCTTCCAAATGGGAGGAGGCTTTACCCATCGGAAACGGAAGAATTGGAGCTATGATTTACGGAGGAATATCTGAAGAACATATACAGTTCAACGAAGAGACTCTTTGGACGGGCCAGCCTCATGATTATTCAAATAAAGGAGCCTCTGTATACCTCGGAAGGATCAGGGAGCTTATCTGGCAGGGGAAGCAGGAAGAAGCTGAGAAACTTGCGCTTGAGAAATTCATGGGCGTGCCTATCAGACAACAGAAATACCAGCCTTTTGGAGATTTATGGCTGACTTTTCCCGGGCACGAAAATGCAACAGGTTACAGGAGGCAGC
>DAIUKI010000111.1:0-8128 GCA_036848255.1 Bacteroidales bacterium
ACTAATAAAAATGGCCTCGTAAATATCTGATTTACAAGGCCATTTAATTTTGACTACGGGGTGAGAAGATTGCGAAACACGCTGTTGCGTGATTCGCGGACTTCCAGGGGGTGACTTAAAAGAAAAAGCCTGTCATTCGCTGCGCTCATTCACGTTCTTTTTTATTTGCCGCAAACCACAGGCAAGCCTGGGTTTGCTTCAAATAAAAAAGCCCGGCACTTTTATGCCAGGCTTTTTCTTTTGTCGGGGTGAGAAGACTCGAACTTCCGGCCCCTACGTCCCGAACGTAGTACGCTACCAACTGCGCCACACCCCGATATAAACAGCACTACCAACGGAGTCTACCACGCTCTGCGTGGCCACACCCCGTATCGCCGGCAAAAATAACAATTTTTATTATTGTTCTTCCCTTATCCTGTCAAAGATTTCAAGGAATCAAAATAATACTTGCCCTACCCCTACTGATACCAGAGAATCACCTGCAAATGACAGACATGGCATATATACAGCGGTTATTTTCTCCATAAACCCGGGAGAAATTTATAATACAATAGGTGGCGCCATGTTATAAAATCATGCGCACCATTGCTTCCAATATAATACTCATGAGTAATGTTCCGCTTCACAAATTCATTATGCATTACTTCATGCCTTGCCCCCGGCCTGGTTTCATTGGTACCGGCTCCTACAAACAGGAAATCAACCTTTGAATTGAAATCAGACTGGTCAACTGCCGGGGTTTTATCCAATGACTCTGCTGAGCTGAGAAGACCGAAAGAAGCAAACTTATCGAGGTTATTGAACCCGACCACCTGTGCATGCCTCCCTCCCATCGATAATCCGGCTATTGCCCTGCCATGACGGTCGGTGCGGACATTATAGGTCTGTTCGACTAGCGGTATGACTGCGCCGATCAGTTCGTCATTGAAAAGTTTAAATGTCAACTCACTATGCTGCGGATCGCTCCGATGTACAACCTGATTGTTCGGCATGACAATAACCATCGGTAATGCTTTGCCTTCCGCAATAAGATTGTCCTCTATAAAGTTCACCCTCCCGAAAAGACTCCAGGTTGATGCAACCTCACCCGAACCACCAACCAGGTATAAAACAGGATACTTGCGGTCAGTTCTGTAATCAGGGGGAAGGTACACATACATCTCACGTTCTCCCCTGGTAACTTCGGAATAATAAATATGCCTTACAACCGTCCCATGCGGGACATTTTTTGCATCATAAAATGCAGGGCCGTCGCCGTGCACAACAAGGATGCTGAAACCAGGCTGTCCTGCGAAACCGGTGAGGTTGTTCGAAGGATCATCAACGCTTACCCCGTCAATAACAAGCTTGTAATAATATATTTCAGGCTCAAGAGGTCCCACTTTCAGGGTCCAGATTCCATCTTCTCCCCTGGTAAAGGGAACTGGTTTTGACACTTTCAGTCCGAGCAGTACATTTCCGGAAAGATTTATCTCACGGGCATCCGGGGCTTTTACCCTGAAAATTACCATTCCATCATCGGTTACCTCAGGTGAATTAACTGACGCCCCAAAAGGGATCAGATTCTGAGTATTCCTTTGCGGCGCCCAGTCGAGATTAATGTGCGATTGCTGGGCACATGTAAAAGCTGCTGAAGCCATGATAAAAATTGAGGTCAGCAAAATGTGTTTTAGCTTTTTCATAAAAATTCTTTTAATTTCTTCATCTGTAAAACATTTCATACCGCACTTCGAAGCTAAGTGAAGATCCCTCTTTGGCGGGACCGCACGCCGCATACCACATGCCGCACACCGCATCACTTAAAAAGCATTGGTGCGAATTCAGACAGATAAATACGCCAGTTGGCCCACGTATGTCCGCCCGTGCTCTCGCGATAAATATATTTCAATCCAACTTTATCAAGGGTTTCCCTGAGGGTCACAACTCCCTTGTAAACAAAATCATCTTTTCCGCAGGCGATCCAGTATAATTTGTACCCGCTGTTTTTCAATGCGGTAAGCTTTGTGATTCTTTCCTGTTCCTGTTTTGCAGCATCCTGAGTTTGCGGACCCATATTCATGATGCCCATACTATAAACTCCTATATAGCTGAACATTCCCGGATTGTTATTAGTGATTGTCTGTGTATGTGCACCTCCCATTGATAATCCGGCAATTGCCCTGTTATCCTTTCCTGTAAGGGTACGATAATTCTTTTCAATAAAGGGAACCACGTCTTTTGTGAGATGCTCCTCAAATTTCCCTGCATAGCGCTGGTATGAAGCCATGCCCTGTTCTCCTGTGGAAGGGATCGGGGATACTTCGTTCTGTGCACCTGCCTGGTTGGCATTGCCGTTAGTCATGACCACGATCATTGGTTTTGCCTTACCCTGTGCAATAAGATTGTCCATTATCTGGGCTGCCCTTCCCATATTTGTCCAGGCATCCTCATCCCCGCCTGCACCATGCAGAAGGTAAAAAACCGGATATTTCTGCGTGCCTCCTTCATAGCCTGCAGGTGTATATACATACACCCTTCTCTGGAAACCAAGCACCTCTGATTTATACCAGACTTTTGTAACTGTCCCGTGAGCGACGTCATTCTTATTAAAATAGAGATCCGACTCAGTACCCGGGATGATGAAGAAACTCTGATAGTTAGAACCATCACGCCTTACCTGAATATTACTCTGATCAATAGCTCTTACACCATCGACTGTAAAAGTATAACCGTAAAGCTCGGGCTTCAATGGTCCGACAGTGATACTGAACAAGCCGGTGTCGTTTCTTACAAGGCTTTCAGTACCACCAACTCCGGTCTGCCATTCCCCCGATACCGAGATTTTTGAAGCATCCTTTGCGTAGACTCTGAAGGTTACCTTATTATCAGGCAGAATCTCAGGTGAAACAATCCTTGGAGGCATTCTGAATGCGGGTCTGGCAGCTGGTGCTGCAGCAGGCCTTGCAGGCTCCTGGGCCAGAGCACCGACCGTTATTATCAGGAAGAGAAAATTTGTAACCATTGTTACAATTACCGGGAAACTAATCTTTTTCATGATTAAAACTGTTTATGTTAAAATAAATAGAAATTAAAAGTTACTTACTGCTCATTCCTTCAGCTTTTTCAATCAGCACATTTGCATCTACTGGCAGAAGAAAACCCTGACTGACAAGATCCTGCGCTGCTTTCCTGACTTCCTCCATATAACGCTCATGGGTTTTGTAGCGCTCTTCAACCGACAGCCGGGGATCTTCTGATTCCTTTCTTTCCTTTCTGGTCTTCAGAAAGGGGATGAACATACCGTTAAGGGATGAAAGGTCTCCCTTTCCATATCCTTCCCTCCTGAGGGCCCAGCCTGTATACGTTCCCAGCGGGACCCTGATCTCAATACCCCTGATGCCCGCAATCTCGTTGCCGTCGCGGTCGACTTTCGGAACAAGCGTCTTATATGTTTTTTCCGATTTTACACGAGGGGGCTCCAGGGAAATTATTCCTGTTACATTCCTGAAATCGTACGCGGGGCCATAATCCAGAAGAGGGAGTTCATTCACCCTGCCATTGTAGGCGATTCCCGGAATACCAGGCCAGCCGGTTGCTTCCTTAACTGGTGATACCAGGGTGCCTGCCGTAATTGTCGGATATGAACTGACAGGAGGTTCCTTTCCCTCCATTACCCAGAGCTCAAGAGCCACCATCAGAGCACGGTGGTAAGGAGCATAGGAATTGGAGTTCTGCGGGAAACCGCTCATCTGGTCGGCGGCCGTTGCCGGTGTATGCTGGGTTCCGGTGAAAAGGTAGATCCTGACATTATCAGGTATTTCAAGATCTCTCGTGCCATAGGAATCAGTTGTAGTCAGTGAGGCTCTCGACTGCCAGTATTCCGAAGAACTGAGTGTCTGCATGATTTTCGGACAGGTCCCTGTCTCCAGGCATTTCTCCAGCATTCCTCCTGTGACACCCGATATGGGATCAGTTGTTACTCCCCATGAGAATGGTGGGTCATTTGCCGGGAAAAGGTGATCCTCATGCTGCATTCCTCCCCCTCCCGGTCGTCCGAACCTTATGTTCAGTGGGATCCTGCGGGGACCCAGATGTGCATTCACGCCATCAAATACCTTCAGGCCGTTTTCATCCTGGTTAAAGCCAAGGGCAAGGAAAGTTCGCGTAAAGTTGCTGCCCTGGGATACACCCTGCATGATAGTTGCCTTTACAGGATTTGCAGTCATGCCTTCAGATACAAGAGGGTTTGGTTTCCCCTCTTCATCTTTCAATTCATTCTTAAGGAATGATGAAAAATCACGGATTGCTGCAAAGCCGAGTCCAAGCACAAGAGGATCCCTTGCCGTATATATCAGCTCATAGATGAATCCCGGCTGAAATCCATTCCTCAGCGAAATCTTGTTGGTAGCTGGTATCCCGGGAAAACGACCCTTGGTACAGTCAGAAAATGCCCAGTCGTTGTTTGGTATGGTATCACGCGGATCAGATTCAAGAACTCTTTTTGTCAGGGCTAACCCGGTATTGTCAAGCCTTACGGTTTCATAGCTGTAGTGTGTCGATCCGGTAAAAAAGCCGCTGCCCAGGTTAAGTGTGACTGTTTCAGAGCTGACCTGGTATTCAGTACGCAGGATACCGCCTATTGTGCTGCCGTTATCACCCGCATAGGGAACTCTCATCAGGAGACGGTTGTTTCCCCGGAGAACATCGCCCTGCCAGGCGCACCAGAGATAAACATACCCCCGGCTCAGCAAAACAGAATCGGCGGGAAGTACATTACCCCTGTTTGGCAGGCTTAAAAAAAGCACGCCATTGGTTTTGGACATTTCCGCGGGTTTCAGAACTATGAAATCTGAAACATATTCAACCATACCTCTTCTGTTCACGGGAGCAAAACCGATATCCTGAATGATGCCATTAAGGGGATTCTGAGGATCGACTTCCCCGTAAACCTGTCCGCTGATCCTGATGTAAGAGCCTGCGGAGCCGAATATCTTTCCTTCGAGATATGGTTCAGTCTTCGTTACAATAACCCTGGTGATCTTTGCCTCTGCCGGAAGACATAGTGCAAGAAATAAAAAGAATAACAACGGATTAACAAGGTCCTTCCATCTTCTGTTCATCATGAGTTTTTCAGGCTTTTCAATATAACTTAAAGATATTACAAATCCTGCATTCTGTTCCTGCCGGGACCATACGAAATATATTCAAATATCAGACATAAAAGGAGTGTCAGTTATTCCCTTCAGAAACGCTGATTACCGAAAGAATTATTTTCATAAATTGCCGTGTTTTAAAAAACTGTTAATTTACAGCCACTTATGTCATCGAACCGTATCGATTCAATAGATATTATGAGGGGACTTACCCTTCTGCTCATGCTTTTTGTCAACGACCTCAACATGGATGTCGCTCCGGCATGGCTCGGTCATATGAAGGCTGATTTTGACGGCATGGGACTGGCCGACTGGGTATTCCCCGGCTTCCTTTTCATGGTGGGGATGGCTATTCCATTCGCATTCTCAAGCAGGATATCACAGGGTCTGACGGCTGCAGAAAACAGCAGGCATATTTTTACCAGGACGGTCAGTCTCCTGGTAATTGGAATCCTCATGCTTAATACAGCAAGGGTCGATCCTTCCCTTACGGGGATAAGTAAAAACCTGTGGGCACTTCTTATGTACATTGCCGTATTCCTTATCTGGAACAATTATCGCAACAAGGAAAATAAGCCATTTACCGTAACAGGTTTCCGGCTGGCAGGGATAGGGATCCTGATACTGCTTGTTTTTAAGTTCAGATCGGGTCAGCCCGAAAATGACGGATCGCTGATAACCGGCTGGTGGGGAATACTCGGACTGATAGGCTGGGGCTATCTTGTATCAGCATTTACATACCTGCTGTGCCGTGATTCATTGGTGAAAACTGCCATGATTGCCGGATTATTCCTTGGACTTAACATCCTTTCCGGATTAAAGCTCCTTGAATTCATGAATCCTGTAAAACCTTTCCTTGGTATCATAATTGAGGGAAATGTGCCTCTCATTGTCCTGACAGGACTGATTGCGGGGCTGATGGTTAAAAGATCCCGCGATGATGGACACAAAATGGTTATCCGGAATCTCATTCTTGCAGGGATATTATGCCTTGCTGCTGGTTTTTTACTCCACCAATGGTTCATCTTATCAAAGATCCGGGCGACTCCAAGCTGGGGATTGGTTTGCTGCGGAATAAGCTTTCTTGTATTCACCATTATTTTCCTTGTGACAGATGTTTTGAAGAAGACAGGTTGGGCATCATTCTTCAGGCCGGCCGGTGAAAACTCACTGACGACCTACCTGGCTCCGGATATTCTGTACCATCTGATATGGATGACAGGAGTTCCATTGTTATTCTACAAACAATCAACAAATCCGTTCCTGGTTGTTGGAGGATCTATCATTTGGGCTATTCTGATGGTATGGCTGACAGCGTTCCTGAAAAGACTGGGTATCAGCCTGAAATTATAACGGATTCCTTTTTGATTATTTTTTAGGGCCAGATACTTCCAAGTTCGTAAAAATCAATCTTTTCAGGATATATATTTGCATCTCCTGACAGAAACCTTAGTTTCGTAAAGCTTTCTGCCGGGAAAAAGAGACTCGTCATAACCAGTTTTCCTTCATCAATAAACAATTCTACGGAAGAGGCATCAATAAACAGATGCATATTTAAAGTCTTACCCGATTCATAAGGTGCAGTTGCAACCCCGGCAAATCTTTCTGAAAAATATGTTTCACCTGATTTTGTCCGGTCTATAAATATATGTTTAGCTGTAACCGAATAACCAATAATTAAGTTCTCCCCCATATTGTTCTCAATTATTATCCCCAGGGAATCATTGTACCCCTCCGGAATTTTAAATTCAAATTCGATCTCACTCTGGTTTAATTCCGGATCTTCAATGATAAGATCCGCATCTGATGAACTACCTGTTTTACTCCGAATAATTGACTTCGATTCTTTCCTGAGAATAGTAAGTTCACTTACCGGTCGGGATATAAGAAAATATTTTCCATTTTCACTTGATAATATCAGCTCCCTCGGAATAGTCATTGCACTTCGCCATGTTGTAGTTGGAACGACAGATGCATAATTCCAGTTGCTCATCCATCCCAGAAACAATCTCCGGCTGTCAGTTTCGGGTACGCCTGACCAGGTAACTCCTGCATAATTATCTGTACCCCAATCAATAAATTTCGTGACCTTTTCATCAGAGATGAACTTTTTACCATCAAATTTCCCGGTAAAATACTGAGTCGCCGATCCTCCATTGGGTCCTCCCGGATTTATGCTTACAAGCATAACCCATTTTGTATCATTGCTTCCTTCGGCCTTCACAGGGAAAAGATCGGGACACTCCCATACACCGCCGTGTGCACCAGCATCCGCCCCGAACTCACTTTCAAAGGACCAGGATTTCAGATCAGCTGAAGAAAAAAGGTTTACCCTGTCTTGAACGGCCAGTATCATGATCCATTTCCTGGTCTCTTTATGCCAGAACACCTTAGGATCTCTGAAGTCTCTCTTCCCTGGATTTGGAAGAACAGGATTGCCGGAATATTTTGTCCAGGTCCTTCCTTTATCGATGCTCCAGGCAATCCCCTGACTTTGGAAGGTATTGCTTCCACCTCTTTCCAGCCCGGTGTTATGGTAGGTGAAAATTGCAATCATCGGAGAAATTTCACCGGTACCAAAGCCAGAAGTGTTATCAGTGTCAACAACAGCACTTCCGGAAAAGATATAGCCAAGGGAATCGGGATAAAGAGCAATCGGTAGATGAGTCCAGTGCACCATGTCGCGACTGACAGCGTGCCCCCAGTGCATGGGACCCCAGATTGTGCTGTCGGGGTAATGTTGATAGAAGAGATGGTACTCACCATCGTAAAATACCATTCCGTTTGGATCGTTCATCCAGCCGTTTTCGGGCGAAAAGTGAAATTGAGGACGGTATTTTTCCTTATATCCTGCTTGTTCAGGATTTGCATCCAAAAACTTATTGTTTCTTCCTGAACCACAGGATGAAAGTATTATTCCGTATAATACCAGAAATAAAAGACTCTTTATTTTCATCAGTTTTAAGGTTTTTATCCTATGTAATTACAATGTAATT
>DAIUKI010000112.1:0-7984 GCA_036848255.1 Bacteroidales bacterium
TCTTTTTTCAAAATCCCTTGTGACTCCTGTAATTTTCAATTCACAGGCTGAAAGATCAGGATCAGTTATAATACCTTCATAAAGATTTCCACGTCCATCGACTATCTTCAGCCTGTCACCTTCCATCATCCTCAATACCCTTATGGCATGACGCGACTCATTTTCATCCAGCACACATGAATTTCCTTTTATATCAGGCACATAGAAAATCTGCATATACTCATTTTTTAACCAGCCCGGTGGGCTATTTTAGCGAAGGAGCCAGCCAGCAGGGGAGCCAGTAAACAGTACCCAGTAACCAGATTTACCTCACTAACCCATCAAGTACATCCGGTTCAGCTTCCACTTCTCCGGACATCCTTCTAAGAAACTTGTCAAGCCTGTCCTCGACGGCAATCATATAAGTGTACGGTATTTTGACGGATGTATCGGGATGCCTTCTGTCCTTAGCCTTAATGGAGCTTATAAGTGTATTAAAATCAATATTTCCTGCCTGGGCCATCATCACGCCCTTGAAATAGGAGAAATAGTACCAGGTCGAATTATCGGCTTTGAGATAAATGTCGATCATATCGCCCGACCGTCTTCTCTGAATATCAATGAATCCATCAACGTAAACATTTACCGGCTGGCTGCCGACTAATCCGATACCGATCCTGCCCGATGAGCGGAAGGAGGATGATGCATCGTTCCAGAAAAGGCTGACATCATTCAGTAGAAGCTCGTAGGTAAATTCACGCGGAAGGTTCTTCGACAAACCGAAGATGTCAGTCTCTTCCTTCAGCTGGTTAGCGGCATTAACACCGAGGAGATCCTTCATTCCCTTTGAGTAAAAATCAGAATTCAGGTTAACCGGTTTAAGTGTTGGCATCATCCTGAACTCGTCGCTCATGATTTTAAGGGCTTCGGGAGAGAAGAAGAAATCGAGGCCGATTATTGCTTTTAGAGAGAATTTCCCTGAATCGGTTGTATGTGTAAAATTTCCGGCTCCTCCCAACTGAACAAGATCAAAGTCAGCTCCGAAATTGAGTTTGCCCTCTCCCGATAATATACACTGGTTCCTTTCGAGAGCCACCATATTTCCGTTCATTGCCGGATCGGCAATTTTTTCAGGAGAGGATATCTGATATCTGCCTACCACCTTGTTATACCAAAGTACACCGCTGGCGCTTACAAGACCAATATCGGTCCACGATTTCTGCTGTGAAAGAAACGTGGGATAAATATGAATGGAATCGAGGTTCATAAATGATCCTGAATAGACAATATTGTCATTCACATCCCGCGGCTTTTCACCCAGAGTGATCATCACGTTTCTGGGATCGATGAATGATTTGAATTTCACCGGATAACTTTCGAATATATCACAATCATTTATGATCCCGGCAGAACCTGTGAACAGCAGATTTTTTGAATTTGAAAATAGGTTGACGTCACCTGAAAAGGTGAATGCAGAACTAAGCATGAATTTCTGCTCGGCAGGGATAAATCCCTTTGCGCTGGTTGCCATTGTATCAACCGTGATCTCGGGGAAGCTTATCTGCCTTCTTTCATTTGCATCATCAACATAATCGTATACGGCGCTGCCGGTATAACTTTTCACCGATTCGATATCGATATTTGCGGAATGGAGGAGGTGAAGGTTGTTGACGGCAATAAAAGCATTCTGAAGTCTTTCTATCTGTGCTCTCCTTCCGATTTTTATTTTGCCGTTTTCAGGTTGTATAAGGGCATCGGCTATATGAATGTAGCTGATATTTTCTGCTTCAATGAACTCTTCAGTTACATTATATCTGGCATTCAATGAATTAAATGAAATAGTATCGCGAAGGCTGTTTACAGCAAAGAATGTAGGTTTGGCCAGGTCATTGAAATTGAGGCGCAGCATCCGGTCGGGAGGGATCATTCCTGAAGCCGTCTTCCCTTTTTGTTCCATAGAGAGTATTTTGGTCTCCTGGTTGTATTCAAAATCGGTCATAGTGCATATATACTGGATCTCAGGGAATTTTACCACCGACGAATCGGTATTAAGGTGAAACCTCGTCAGTTTGCTTGCGAAATTTATATCAGTGGCAGCATTTTCAGCAATGAATGCATACCCGTTTGTTGACGGCGATTTAAAATTATAGTCTGCAGTGTCGGCTTTTATCGAATTTGATGTAAATGTAAACAGGTTTGAATTGATCCTCGAATCAGCCATATTGATGATACCGGTTCCCTTCATTCCCCCGGACCTGAGGTTAAGGTTCCCGTCAAGGGTTGTTCCGTTGGCGAACATGTTAAAGCTTTTTCCCTCAGCATTGAAGGCAAGCCATTCATCTTTCTCCGGAAGCCATTTTATTTCGACATCCTGACTGTTAAGTTCCGGGAAGAGTCCTGAGCCGTCATTCTGAATATCGAATGCATCTGCCCTGGTCAGCATTGAATCGGGATAGAACCTATATTCTTCCGATTTTGTTGTTGATGCAAGATACCTTAGCGTACCACTCCCAACAAGTCCTTTATTGCTCATGTTGAGCTGATTGTACATTCTGCCTTTGCCATCGTAAATCTCTATTCCATTTTCAGGAATATTCATCTGGAAACCAAGGGAGTTGTTCTCCTGAACAGTCAGATACTGCCGGGTGGGCTTTAGTATATTTCCGCCAAAGAATTCCCCCGAGAGTTTCATGTCAGCATTTGAATAATGATCAATATTCTCAAAGCTGAAAGGATCGATCCTGAAATAGAAATTATCTTTTTTGTAAATATCTTCAAGTCCTGCTATTTTGTCATAAAATATATAGGATGAAGTAGTTGCATTTACAATCGGGTATTGGGCAAGACTTTTCAATCCCGATTTATTATTCGGATCATCAATGTAAATTTCGGCTGTGGCAAGCTGGATCAGACTGTTGATATCGCTGATAACAGGATTCCCAAATCCATCTTTCTTGTCAGTCTCAACAGCAACCCTGATCGAATCAATTTTCTGGAGCCTTATTTTGAAGGTATCATAACTGAACTGAAAATTGCGTCCGAAGAATGTAAAAAGGCCAGCCTGAACGACACCGTCAAATTTGAATTCCTTGTTTTTCCCCATAATGATCTGCTGCCTGGCAGGGAAAATTGCAACTCTCTGGGAATCGCTTATGAAGACGCTTTTAACACCATTTATTGTAAGCCCGTAGTTGTCGAGGTCAAGAATTGCATTATCGACCGGAGCCTTTGTTTCACTGTAAATTGATACAACATCGTAATCCCTCTTCCCGGCAAATGAATCGATAAAATCTTTGGTTTTCTGCTTTATGGTGACTTCCTCGTTTGCCCTGTCATAAAAGACGAATCCCCTGTTTGCCATATCTATGCAGAGGGACGCAACAGACTCTTTTGATTTACCCAGCCACTTTGCGAATTCGCTTACCGGGAATGTCTCAGAGTAATACCATTCACTGAATTTTTTCAGTCGTGTGAGTGGATGATCATTATCAAGCCCCATTAGCTTGAGAAAATCGTCGGCGTTGAAAAAAGTGGAGGATTCAAACAGCGCCTGACCCATTGCAGCTCCTTTCGGTCTTGAGATTATCACATTTGAATTGCCCATATCCCATGCGAGGTTTTCAAAATACATATCAACATTGTGATACGTATTATAATAAGGACTCGGGGAGACCGGATTATTAGTCCTGTAAAGGTTGACCTGCTTGTTACCGGCATTGAATGAAAATCCAAGGTTAGTATGAAAAATCGAGTCTTTGCCAAGGTAAAGGGTGGCGGTTGTTTCCTGACTGTTGAGTCCGGTTGCAGAAAAAATAAAATCCTTTGAAGTTATTTTGATAAAGATGGAGTCATTCCTGTAAAGGCTGATCTTGGCTGGAAAAGCATTTTCACCTTTCCCCTTAACATTTGCTCCTTCAAATGCGAGTCCCCCCTCATAATTGACCCCCTTGTACATATCCCTGATCTTAAACTGGCGGGTATATGTTTCAAACCTGGGAAACCCTGCCTTCTCCCTGGTTGTTATCGTTGCCGCCTGATCAGTAAGTATCCCGTAAACAGGTTCCCTGAAATATGTTTTGTGCATCAACCTTGCTGAATCGCATGAGAATGTGTTTCTTGTTATGTCAATTGTGTAATCAGAGATCTCAGCATAAACATCTGCCCTGTCATAGCCGGCTTTTTCCCATGACACTATTCCCCTTGTCCCCCGGAACTCCTGAAGGTCGGGGTAATAAATACCCGAGGCGTTATATATTTCAGTGCTGTCCCTCTGGGAATAACATGTAAGGGTTATGTTGTCGAGGACTATATGAAATGCTGTATCGTGAGTAAATTTCAGGTCCGAATTCTTTACTTTCCATTTAACTGAACCGGTATTGATTAAAAGATTCTCCTTTATTAGGAGGCTGGTATTCTCAATATACCTGACAACTGTTTCATTTCTGTACCTGGGATTGAACAGCAATTCTGATAATCCTGTTAGCCAGTAACTGAGGAAGGCATCATTCCTCTCATATTCACAAAAATCATTCAGGGTTTTAAGGAATTGGCTGAACTGGGGAACCGCCCGCATATTTCTTCCTGTAAGGGTAGACGAAAGATCAAGGATCATCGTCATGTTCTCCTTGTTGAAACCTGCGCTGTCCCATTTTGAAATGAAGGTATTCAGCACCGTAGTGTGGTCTCCGGAGATGTCCGGGCCCATGAAGATCAGAAGTTCATCCCTGAATTTTGAGGGATCGCCGCTGAAAGCAGGTTTGGCCTGTGAATAGACCCGGCCGGCTGACAGAAGCAACAGAATAAAATTCAGTATGATGAACCTTCTGTTCATACAGGGTTAATAATCATATAGCTTCAACAATTGCAGTAAAATCCTCTTTCTTAAGTGAAGCTCCGCCTATAAGTCCGCCATCGACATCGGGTTTTGAAAATATTTCGACGGCATTTGAAGGTTTGCAGCTTCCTCCGTAAAGTATTGTAAGATCTTCTGCAATTTCTTTGCCATACTTTACGCTTATCAGACCACGGATGTATTTGTGCATCTCCTGGGCCTGGTCGGGAGTGGCCGTAAGACCGGTTCCGATTGCCCAGACAGGTTCATAGGCGATCACAATATTTTTAAAATCATCCGGTTGAAGAGTAAACAATCCATCCTCGAGCTGCTTCCTGACAACCTCAAAGTGTTTTTCCGATTCTCTTTCCTTTTGTACTTCCCCGCAGCAGAATATGACCTTCAGACCTGAGGCAAGTGCCAGAATGGTCTTTTTATTGAGCAGCTTATCATCTTCATGGTAATAGCTTCTTCTTTCGGAATGACCAATTATGACATACTGTGCACCTGTGCTTTTGATCATGGCAGCCGATACTTCACCAGTGTATGCTCCCGAGGTTTCAGAAGCGCAATTCTGTGCTCCGAGGCAAACCTTACCGCTTTTAAGAATCTCCGAAGCTCCCGCAAGATGGATAAATGGTGTGCAGAGGATCACTTCCGCCCTTGAAGGTTTCGATTTGAAATATGTGTCAATTGTTTCTGCAAATTTAAAGCCATCAGCCAGTTCCATATTCATTTTCCAGTTGCCGGCTACAATTTTCTTTCTCATAGATTTTTCGGTTTATATAATATTTTGATTAATAAAAAGGTCGTTTAAAGAATGTACAAATATCAGCTTTCAGATCAAGCCTTACTTCTCATAAAAAATGAACTTATCAACAATGAAAGCACGATTGCTGATAATATCAGTGAGTAAACGATCAGAACAGGACTTTTGTTATTCATACGCTTTACCTGTTCAGCAGTCATTTCATTGCTGAACTGCTCCCTGGGCGGAACGGTTGCCCACGACCATTTGCCATGTATTGTCCCCTCTTTTAGCAGCATGTAACCCGGATTGGCCCTTACGATTGTCTTCAGCGTCGTTTCATCTGCGGTGCAAATTGTCAGCCCGTTGCCATATTCCTTAACCTCATCCGTTCCTGAAGCTGTAACAACATAAAAACTCATCCCATTTGCTGCGCACCACTCTCCCAGCTCAAATCCCTTTTCGAGGTTCTTCTGATCAGCCTTGTTCAATTTTGTGGATATCATCAGTACCGTATATCCGGTATTGTCAAGGATCCAGTCAGTCAGATCTTCGCCTTCGATTGTTGTTATGCTGAAATCGTGGATAGGTGGCAGGTAGCCTTTTTTTAAAAGCTTTGATTTCTGATCGATGAATTTCCATGTTGAATCATCAGCCGGATAATTTTCAAGAGTGAATTCCTTTTGCACACCCTCCTTTTCATAAATGAATGTTGTGAGGTATTCATCAACAGGTTTTCCTTCAGGAATTTTCATGCCTTCCTTAATATTGTTGCCGGTTTTATAGGGAAGAAAATCAAACAGCTGTAAATACCTCAGATTCAACAGTGAAAAGAATATAAAAAGAACACTTACAATAATGATAACCGACCATTCTTTTTTAGTGGAACTTATCTGCCTGATTTTATTTCTTCCGGTGAACAGTATCACAACCAGGATCATCAGGACCACATTTTTCCAGAATGTCTGCCAGTTTGTAAGGTGAATGGCATCGCCAAAACAGCCGCAATCAGAAACAGGATTGGTAATTGCAAGCATAAGCGTGAGGGGAGTGAAGATGAGCATCAATAACATGACTCCCCATATTCCCGTCTTCTGCCGGTATCCGCTCAATACTGCGAATCCGGAAACAAACTCGACAGTAAACAGTATTATGGCTAGGACAAGGGCAAAAGGTTTAAGGAATTCAAGGTTAAAAGCCTGGAAATAATCACTGAATTTATAGGCAGAGCCAAGGGGATCGATAGCTTTGACTATTCCGCTGAAGATAAAGACAATGCCTACTATTATTCTGCTGAAAAGTCTCAATATCTTCATATCAGATAAGGTTTTTTTCAGATATTATTCTAAGGATACGTTCTGATATCGTTGCGGGCGGCTGCATCTTACCGCCGGCATCTCTGCAATCGACTACCGAAAGAGATTCATCCGATCCAGCTACCCTGAGATAGATATCCCTTACTTTCTTCTGGAAGCTGAGACTCTCTTCATGTATATCCCGTGTTCCCTTAAGATAGATGCGGTCATCACCTGATCTGCCGGAATTTAGCTTTTTTTCAGTGAATGAGAAAGGTACATCGAGGAAGATGTTCAGGTCGGGCCTTGGGATACTGAAGTGTTCATATTCAAGGGCAAGTATCCATTTCATAAGCTTGTCCTGTTTAATCCGGTCATCGAGTTTTGCGCACTGATAGGCAATATTTGAGTATGTATATCTATCGAGAAGGACGATTTTACCTTTATCGAGCCATTCTTTGATCCTTTCAGAGGCATCTTTGCGGTCGCCCGCGTATAGCAGGGCAACCAGATATGGATCAACCTCATTCAGGGATCCGAATTCTCCCCTGAGGAATCTTGCAATGAGCTCCCCGAAATATGGTGCATCGGTCCTGGGAAAATGAAGAAATTCACAGTTATAGCCTTTTATAGTTAGAAATTCGCTCAGTAGTTTAAGCTGAGTAGATTTTCCTGATCCGTCAACACCTTCAATTACAAAAAGCTTCATACTGGTTTGATTTCTTCAAGTGCAAAAGTAACATTGCATCATCAAAGATTAAAACTAAAGGATAGTAATTTTATTATTACTGAAAATTCATTATTAACCCACCAAATCTTTCTTAGCTCCGTTGCTTTTAAAAAGTGATAATTTATTTGTTCTTCCCTTTGTGTTCCTTAGTGTTGTACTTTGTCCTTTGTGGTAAAAAAAATTGTTTTTAACCTCGAGGACACAAAGGACATCACAAAATCTCATAAAGTAAAACCACAATCGAATAATTACTTTTTAGACAGCCTCAGGCTCCATCGCGATCATTAAATTGAGCCGCGTAGCGGTGACCTGTTTGTAGAATCGAGATTCTCCCCGTGGACATGAGCCTCGTAGAGGTGACCTGTTCATTTGACTCTACTTCATTACAAACAGGCCGCACC
>DAIUKI010000113.1:0-7978 GCA_036848255.1 Bacteroidales bacterium
GAAATAGAAAAATCGAGGTACAGGATCAAGTTTGAGGAACTATTTTATATCCAGCTGAATCTCCTCAGGTTCAAATCGAACCGGACCAGAAAATACAGGGGATTTGTGTTTTCGAGCGTAGGCAATTTCTTTAACAGCTTTTATTACAACAATCTGCCATTCTCCCTCACTGAAGCCCAGAAAAAAGTTATGAAAGAGATTAGGAGGGACCTTGGTTCGGGGAAACAGATGAACCGTCTGCTCCAGGGTGATGTGGGAAGCGGCAAAACCCTGGTAGCTCTTATGAGTATGCTCATCGCCATCGACAATGGTTACCAGGCTTGTCTTATGGCTCCCACCGAGATACTTGCAAACCAGCATTATGAAACAATATGTAAATTGCTGGTGGGAATAGAGATCAATGTCAGCCTGCTTAAGGGATCTTCAAAAAGGAGCATGCGCAAAACCATCGATGAATCGCTTAGGAACAGTTCGCTTAATATCCTGATCGGAACCCATGCTCTGATTGAGGAAAATGTTGTTTTCAGCAATCTCGGACTGGTTATAATAGATGAGCAGCACCGGTTTGGAGTAGCACAACGAGCAAGGCTTTGGGAAAAGAGTCTGAATCCGCCACATGTTCTGGTTATGACCGCAACACCTATTCCCAGAACGCTCGCAATGACCCTTTACGGTGACCTTGATGTTTCGGTGATCGATGAGCTTCCTCCCGGCAGGGTCCCTGTAAAAACAATGCATTTCACTGATTCAGAAAGGAATAAAGTATTTGGCTTTATGAGGAATCAGATCAATGAAGGACGGCAGATATTTATTGTATATCCGCTGATACAGGAATCGGAAAAGATGGATTACAAGAACCTGGAGGATGGATGGGATTCAATTTCGAGGATCTTCCCGGCTCCCAAATACTGCATAAGCATCGTTCACGGAAAAATGACCCCTGCCGAAAAAGAGGCTTCGATGAAGCTCTTCAAAGATGGCCATGCACATATACTTGTGGCAACCACAGTGATCGAAGTGGGTGTTGACATCCCCAATGCGTCAGTCATGGTCATCGAAAGCGCTGAAAGGTTTGGCCTTTCCCAACTGCATCAGCTAAGGGGCCGTGTTGGCCGGGGAGCTGATCAGTCGTACTGCATCCTTATGACCTCAGATAAGCTCTCCAATGAAGCCATAAAAAGGATTGAAGTGATGATCAGAACAAGCGATGGTTTTGAGATAGCTGAGACCGACCTCCAGCTCCGCGGACCCGGAGATATTGAAGGGACAATGCAAAGCGGGATCCCGTTCGATCTGAAAATTGCAAACCTTGGGAAGGACGGTCAGGTAATAGAATATGTGAGGAATATCGCTGAAGGGATACTGGAAAGAGATCCTTTACTTGAAGATAACAATAACCTGATCCTGAAATCTGAACTGAAAAGGATTTTCAGTGTAACCCAGACATGGAGCAATATTGGTTAAAACTTCGGGTTATTGGATTCTTGTTACTGGTTACTGGTGACCAGGAAGCAACAATCAACTGGCAACCAGCAACAAGCAACAAGCAACCAGTAACAGGCAACCAGCACTCAGATTATTTAGAATCGTTCTAAATAAATAAGTCACTTATAAAAGCTGACAAAAAACAGTCCTAATTTTGACAGTATTGATAAATTTGCGGGCTTCACACAAACCGATGTTTCAATGAAAGAATCGGGTTCAAACGGCACTATACAACACAGCGGGACAGTAAAGAAAGTTGACGGCAGTTCAGTGCTTGTCAGCATAACCTGCAATGCTTCCTGTTCTGGCTGTCATGCTGAAGGATTGTGCGGAATTTCAGGAAAAGAGGAAAAGACAATCGATATAAAGGGTAGTTACAATATTTCACCCGGTGATCAGGTAACTGTTCTGATGGATCAATCGACCGGATTCAAAGCTGTTGCCTTAAGCTATCTGGTCCCGCTGGTTATTGTTGTTGCCAGCCTCGTTGTAATGAATCTGTTATCCTTCAATGAACTGACCGCTGGACTGGTCTCAATTTCCCTGCTGGTCCCCTGGTTTCTGATACTCCATTTTTTCCGGAACAGGATCAACAGGAGCTTTACCTTTACGATAAAAACATAATCATTAATGAGTTCCACAGTTCTGATAACCATAATAAGTTTGAGTCTGCTCGCATTTATGTCAGCCGTTATTCTCTACTTTATAGCTCAGAAATTCAAGGTATATGAGGATCCACGGATCGATGAAGTTCAGGCAGCGCTGCCGGCAGCAAATTGCGGTGCATGCGGTTTTGCAGGTTGCAGGAACCTGGCGGAAGCGATTGTCAGGGCCGATTCATTCGACGGATTGAATTGTCCTGTCGGCGGGGCACCTGTAATGGCTGAAGCCGCCAGAATCCTGGGTAAGGTTGCCCCTGTTGTCGATCCGACCGTCGCTGTCCTGAAATGTAACGGATCACCTGAATTCAGGCCGCGGACATCAGCTTACAACGGAGCTTCCGATTGCCGCATAGCCAATTACCTCTATACAGGTGAAACCGACTGCAGTTACGGATGCCTTGGAAACGGGGATTGTGAAAGAGCATGCGCATTTGATGCCTTGCACATGGACATAGCAACAGGTCTGCCGGTAATTTCCGATGAAAAATGTGTTTCGTGCGGCGCATGCGTTAAAGCCTGTCCACGAAACCTGATCGAATTACGAAAAAAAGCAAAAAAGGACAGGAAAATTTATGTGGCATGTTCCAACTGCGATAAGGGAGGCCCTGCAAGAAAAGCCTGCAAGGTGGCTTGCATAGCTTGTGGCAAATGCCAGAAAGCATGCGCATTCGATGCGATAACAATTGAAAACAATCTTGCATACATAGATGCCATCAAATGCACATTCTGCAGAAAGTGTCCTGAGGAATGCCCGACAAATGCAATAATTGAGTTGAACTTTCCACCAAAAAAGCCAAAGGTCGAAGTGCAAGCTGAGACTGCAAACGGTTAACTGATGAAAATTAAAACGAAATACCAGTGCTGAAAACATTTCCCATCGGAGGTGTTCATCCACCTGAAAATAAGCTTACAGCTGATATTCCGATTGAGTATCTCCCTGTCCCTGATAAAGTTATTATACCTGTCTCCCAACATATAGGTTCTCCGGCCAACCCTGTTGTAGCTAAAGGCGACACTGTTAAGGCCGGTCAGATTATTGCAGCCGGAAAAGGATTTGTATCGGCTAATATTCATTCATCAGTATCGGGAAAGGTGAGCAAGATTGATCTTGCAGCCGACAGCTCGGGTTACAGGCAGACTGCAGTATTTATTGATGTTGAAGGAGATGAATGGATAGATACAATTGACAGGAGTACTGACCTTGTAAGGGATATAAAGCTCTCCCCCGAAGATATTGTAAAGAGATGCTTTGAGTCGGGAATCGTAGGACTTGGAGGGGCAACATTCCCGTCGCATGTCAAGCTTGCGGTACCATCGGGTAAAAAATGCGATGTACTGATAATCAACGGGGTTGAATGTGAGCCTTATCTTACATCCGATCACAGGCTCATGCTTGAAAGAGGAGAGCAAATACTTGTCGGTGTGACAATTCTCATGAAGGCTCTGAAGGTTGAGAAAGCGATGGTCGGGATCGAAAATAACAAGCCCGACGCCATCGACAACATGACAAAACTTTCAGCTTCATTCATAGGGATCACGGTTCATCCCCTGAAAGTTAAATATCCCCAGGGCGCTGAAAAGCAGCTTGTAAAAGCTCTTTTGCACAGGGAGGTTCCGTCTGGCCGGCTTCCTATTGATGTCGGAGCCGTGGTTCATAATGTGGGAACAGCCTATGCGGTTTATGAAGCTGTTCAGAAAAACAAGCCTCTTTTTGAGAGGGTGGTAACTGTTACCGGAAAATCGCTCACGAAACCCGGAAATTACATGGTCAGAACCGGAACCCCACTGATAAAGCTTATCGAAGCAGCCGGAGGCATTCCGGGGAACACCGGAAAGATAATCAATGGCGGGCCAATGATGGGAAAAGCTGTCAGCAACACCGATATTCCGGTGGTAAAGGGAATGTCAGGCGTTATCCTGGTACCTCTCGAAGAATCGGTGAGAGAGGAAATAAAACCATGCATCAGGTGCGCAAAATGTGTTTCAGTCTGCCCGCTAAACCTTGAGCCCTATCTGCTTATGGCCCTTTCGGAAAGAGGCCTGTTTGAACGTGCGGAAATAGAGAGGATAACTGATTGCATGGAGTGCGGCTCGTGCAGTTTTATATGCCCTGCCGACAGGCCGTTGCTTGATTATATCAGGCTTGGCAAATCGAATGTCATAAAAATGGCGCGCCAGAGGAATTTGAAATAAAAGGAATTCGTTTATAATATGAGTAATCTGCTTAATGTTTCCCCGTCGCCCCACGCACACGGAAAAGAATCGACTCAAAAGCTGATGCTGAATGTCGTTATTGCACTTATACCTGCCTTTATTACTTCAGTTTTCTATTTTGGTGCCGGGGCCATAATTGTAACTGTTACATCAGTTGCCTCCTGCCTGCTATTTGAATATCTCATACAAAGATACATCCTCAGAAAGCCAATATCGATAACTGACGGATCGGCTCTGGTAACAGGGATTCTTCTTGCCTTTAATCTTCCTTCAAATATTCCGGTTCTGATTATAGTTATTGGAAGCTTTATTTCAATCGCAGTAGCCAAAATGACTTTCGGAGGCCTGGGGAACAATCCCTTTAATCCCGCACTTGTAGGACGAGTCTTTATGCTTATCTCATTCCCTGTTCAAATGACAAGCTGGCCGGTGCCGAAGGGATTAGGAACAGGGTACCTTGATGCAGTCACCGGTGCCACTCCTCTTGCAGTAATCAAGGAGGGACTTAAGAACGGAGAACCTTTATCAGATCTGATTACCCGGATCCCGACCCCCTCCCAGATGTTTCTCGGCAATATGGGAGGATCGATGGGAGAAGTTGCCGCCGTCGCTCTGCTAATTGGATTTGCGTACCTTCTGATAAGAAAGGTGATCACCTGGCACGTTCCTGTCTCTGTCATCGGGAGCCTTGCGCTCTTCACCGCAATTCTCTGGCTTGTGGACCCTGAAAAAAATGCTACACCAATGTTTCACATCCTGGCCGGTGGTGTTTTACTCGGGGCCATTTTTATGGCTACCGACTATGTTACATCACCCATGGTTCCCAAAGCCATGCTGATCTATGGATGCGGGATCGGGATAATTACTGTTATTATAAGGGTTTATGGAGCCTATCCTGAAGGTGTCTCCTTTGCGATCCTGATAATGAACGCATTTGTCCCGCTGATGAATTCTTATATTAAGCCAAAACGGTTTGGCGAGGAGGTGAAAAATGGCTAAAACCGAATCAACATTCAGGAATATGGCGCTTTCGCTTACATTGATTGCACTGGTCTCATCGGCCCTGCTTGGATTTGTGTATGAATTCACAAAGGAGCCTATCGCTCTGTCGAACCTCAATAAGAAACTTAACGCAATCAAACAGGTGGTTCCGGAATTCACCAATAATCCAAACGATGAAATGTATCTCTTACCTACGGGGGAAGGCGACAGCCTCGAAATCTATCCGGCGAAAAAGGATGATGTGATTGTCGGCTATGCTGTGAATACTTATACTTCAAAAGGGTTCAGCGGCAATATAAGCCTTATGGCAGGGTTTAAGCCTGACGGGACCATAATTAATATTTCAGTCCTTGAACATAAGGAAACACCGGGACTTGGCACCAAGATGACGGAACCAGGATTCAAGGATCAGTTTAATGATAAGAATCCGTCAGGATTTGAACTGAGGGTTAAGAAAGACGGAGGTCCGGTTGATGCAATTACAGCAGCCACAATAAGCTCAAGGGCATTTTGCGATGCTCTCCAGCGGGCATATAATACGCTTCAGAAAGGAGGTACAAAATGAATCAGCTTCAAAATTTCACAAAGGGATTGCTGAAAGAGAATCCAATCCTGGTTTTGGTCCTTGGGACCTGCCCTACCCTCGCAACAACTTCTTCAGCCCTTAATGGAATGGGAATGGGAGTTGCAACAACCTTCGTGCTGATAGGGTCAAACGTGGTGATCTCCCTGCTGGCCAGGTTAATTCCCGATAAAGTCAGGATCCCGGCATTTATTGTTGTAATAGCATCATTTGTTACAGTTGTCGACCTTGTCATGCAGGCTTATGTCCCCGACCTGTATAAAACACTCGGGATCTTTATCCCCCTGATAGTGGTAAACTGCATTGTTCTAGGCCGTGCTGAAGCTTTCGCAAGCAAGAATACTGTCTGGTCATCTTTTATTGACGGTCTTGGGATGGGACTAGGATTTACAATAGCTCTTGGAATTCTGGGAGCTTTCCGTGAAATCGTTGGAAGCGGTGCAATATTCGGACATAAATTTATCAGGGGCGACGGCATTTTGGTATTTATCCTGGCACCTGGTGCCTTTATAGCGCTTGGATACATGATTGCACTCGTAAATAGAATAAAAAAGACCTAAAAATATTATTATATGGAATATATCCTGATAATCATATCTGCAATCATTGTCAACAATGTTGTTCTTGCTCAGTTTCTTGGAGTGTGCCCATTCCTTGGAGTCTCGAATAAAGTTAACACATCGCTGGGAATGGCAGGAGCTGTCACATTTGTAATGGTACTGGCTACAATAGTCACCTATCTGATACAGGTTTATGTACTTGACAAGCTGGGTATTTCCTTTATGCAGACCATAACCTTCATCCTCGTCATAGCAGGTCTCGTTCAGATGGTCGAGATCATCCTGAAAAAAATAAGCCAGCCACTTTACCAGGCGCTTGGTATTTTTCTCCCCCTTATTACAACAAACTGCGCAGTGCTTGGAGTTGCTATTCTTGTAATTAAAAAGGACTACAATCTTCTTGAGGGTGTCGTTTATAGTGCATCAACAGCTATTGGATTCGGACTGGCCCTGGTAATCCTTGCCGGGATCAGGGAACAGTTTGAGCTCCTGGATATTCCAAAAGGAATGAAAGGTGTTCCCATATCACTTGTCACTGCCGGTATCCTTGCCCTTGCTTTCATGGGATTCACCGGGATTGTCAAATAAACCAATGCTGATTTCTGAATATTATAATATCCTCGGGTTGCCTTTGAACTCTTCCATTGAAGAGATAAAAAAGGCATACAGGAAAAAAGCCAGATTATACCACCCCGACATTAATCAATCGCCTGATGCGAAGGATAAGTTCATTAAGGTGACCGAGGCGTATGATTTCCTTATGACAAACCATGTAAAAGGGGATCTCAGCGATCAGGAATTCTTCAGGATCATGGAAGACTGGCGAAAGTACAGGCAGGACCGGTCGCAACAGCGAGCACAATATTATGCCAGAAAATCATTTAACAGCTTTAAAAACACCAAATATTACAAATCGACCAGGATCCTTAACACATCTTCGGCCATTTTCACATTAGCCATGTCGATTACAGTACTTATTTTTACCATTTTCGGATATATCCTGCGGATCAGGAACCTTATTCCTGGCACAGAAAAAACTACAATATTTTCCTTTATTATATTAATGCTGATAAGCATCATCCTGGTGAGTGTTTCAATTTTCTCACTCAGGTCAATAATCAATACAAATAAAAAGCAACGCAAGAAAAAATAGCCACGTGGCATGATTTTTGCGCCGGAATAACATCATAAACCGATCATTCTGACCGTTTTAAAAAGTATTATTGTTAATCATTAATATGACTTCCTATGAAAAGTAAAAAAATAAGATCATTATCAGCTGTTATTCTTATTTTTATTTTAACTCTCATGTCGTGCGGTAAAAATGATGATATCCTTCCTTCAGAACCTGTTACCATCGATCTCACGCAGGATCAGGTTGCACTTATTGAATCAGGCAATGCATTTGCCTTTGATGTTTTCAAAAAAGTGCTTGCAGGATCAGGAACTTATGAGAACATAATGATCTCTCC
>DAIUKI010000114.1:0-7970 GCA_036848255.1 Bacteroidales bacterium
CGGGGCAAGGACGTTCAGTACATTTGAGGAATTCTCCCGCATCATCGGCGACTGGTTGTCAGACCCCGGCCAATATTCACTATCGGCACATAATGCCGCGAAATATGTACAGGAAAACGCCGGGGCAACCGATAAAATCCTTGCCGGAATCACTTTAAAAGATATTAACAAGCCGTTCTCATAACTTGTTAGCAACTATCAGGAGCCCGTTTAAACGGCTTCCTCCAAAGAGCAGTAAATTGCCGCTCCTTAATTAACAAAAATTTATTTATTTTTTTGGTTCGATATGTCATTCAATTGTGATAATCTTGCAGACGAAGAATAATCCATAACCCTAAATTCCTAATTATATGAAACAATTTCTACTTAAACTTAGCCTGACTTCCTTTCTGGCTGTGCTCTTTCTGATGAATTCAGCCGGCCAGGTCACAACCTCGGCCCTTCAGGGGAGGATAGTTGATGAAAACAAAAACCCGCTGGCCGGCGCAACGATAGTTGCCACTCATACGCCTTCGGGAACAACCTACGGTAATCTTACCAATGAAAGCGGCCGTTTCATGATTAACAACATGAGAGTAGGTGGTCCCTATCAGGTAAGGATTTCCTTTATCGGTTACAATTCGGAGGTTTACAATGACATTTTTCTCAGTCTTGGTAACACTTCAGACATAACTGCTTCGCTTACTCCTGCAGTCACGAATCTGAACGAAGTTGTAGTGTCGGCAGGGAAGGGGAGCATCATAACCCCTTCAAGAACAGGCGCCGCAAACAACATTTCAAATGAAGTTGTTGCATCTGTACCCTCCATATCAAGGGGACTTACGGATTTCACTAAAATAAGCCCTCTGGCAAACACATCCGGAAGCGGAACCTCATTCGCCGGAGCCAGCAATCGGTATAATCAGTTTGCAATTGACGGTCTTGTAACAAACGACGTTTTCGGTCTTACTTCATCGGGAACCAACGGCGGACAGGCAGGGATTGAACCAATAAGCCTCGATGCCATCGAGGAGTTCCAGATCAACATTGCTCCCTATGACGTTCGCGAAAGCGGTTTTACAGGTGGCGGTATCAATGCAATCACGAAAAGCGGTACAAACAAATTCACCGGTTCAGCTTATTATTATGGGAATAACGCGAAGCTTGTCGGGAAAAATGAACCAGTTACAAATACCGATTCACCAATTGCTGATTATACCGATTACCAGCTTGGCTTCACCCTTGGTGGCCCGATCGTTCAGAATAAACTTTTCTTTTTCGTCAATGGAGAGATAACCAGAAAATCATATCCACTCGGAAATGTCCCCGGAACCGAAGCCTCAAACATTACACTCGATGAGATTAACAGGGTACTGGCTGTCCTTGACAGAGTGGCTCCCTCTTACGATGCCGGACAATACCTTGATATCAACAGCGAAACCAACAGCAATAAGGTGCTTGCCAAGCTTAACTGGAACATAAGTAACAAGCACAAGCTGGTTCTCAGACACAGCTACACATATGGCGAGAACATCAATATCAGCCGTAACGCCAATTCCCTCCGGTTCCTGAACAATGCCTATATGTTTCCAAGTACGACAAATTCGACGGGCCTTGAGCTTAACTCGATCCTCGGGAACAATATGTCAAACAAGCTGATGCTTGGCTATACAAGAGTCGTTGATGACCGCGATCCGATCGGTAGTGATTTTCCACAGGTGCTGATCAACCTGGGTAGTGGTAAGACAGTTACTTTGGGAAGCGAATATTCCTCCGTTGCAAATAAGCTCGTCCAGGATATTTATTCAATTTCTGATGATTACAGCATCTTCAGGGGAAATCACACATTTACCCTCGGTACACACAATGAGATTTACAGATTTTACAATCTTTTTGTTCAGAATATTTATGGAAGCTACGCCTACAAGACGCTGGCGAATTTTGAAACTGTTGGTCTGCCGGGCGAAGTTTCTCCTACTTACTATGCAATAGGTTACTCCTTTGATGAAACCGATAATCCCTCCCAGGGAAATGGTGCTGGCGAATTTTATTCGATGCAGCTTGGATTCTATATGCAGGATGAATACAAGGTCACTGATAATCTCCAGTTAACCGGTGGCCTTCGGGTCGATATTCCTGTGTTTCCCGATAAGCCTAATTCAAATATATTATTCAACGCTTTATATTCTATTGAGGATGTCTCAACAGGCGTACTGCCAAAATCAAGGCTCATGTGGTCACCGCGCCTTGGATTCAACTGGGATGTATTCGGAAATAAAACCACACAGGTAAGGGGAGGAACCGGCTTATTTACAGGAAGGGTGCCTTTTGTTTGGATATCAAACCAGTTCTCAAACAACGGACAGCTTAACGGCGCTTACAGCGTTGGCAGTTCATCCTCTAGCTCCAATCCAATAACAAACCCTGCAGGAGTTAAATTTGTATCAGATCCATATGCGCAGAAAACAGCAACTGATCTTGGCAAAAATCCAGGAAGGGGTGCTATAAACGTTGTGGATGAGAACCTTAAATTTCCACAGGTTTTCAGGACAAACTTAGCTATCGATCAGAAACTTCCGTGGGGTATTATAGCAACGGTTGAAGGAATATTCAGCAAAACCTACAACAATGTAAACTTTATCAACCTTAACAGGAAAGAGGATGAGAGCTTTGTTTTCGACGGAGTTGACAAGCGGCCAAGGTATTTTTCAGGAAGAGTTGATGCCAATTTCGAGGAAATTGTAAAATTTGAGAATACAAACGAAGGCTATTCCTATAACATTGTCGCTATGCTTCAAAAACAGTTTACGGGCGGCTTCAGCGCACAGGCGTCATATACCTACGGGAAATCGATGGACCTGAACTCAGGCACTTCAAGTGTTGCCTATTCCAACTGGCGCTATGTGAACAATGTATACGGACTGAACGATCTTCGCCTGACAAGATCAAATTATGATCTCGGACACAGGGTTACCGGTCTTGTTTCATATAAGCTCGAATATCTAAAGGGTGCTATGGCAACTCAGGTTTCCCTTTATTACAATGGCCAGTCTGGTCAGCCAATGTCATATATATATAATGGTGATATGAATAATGACGGTACCAATAACGATATGATATATATACCTGAAAGTCAGTCTGATATCAATCTGATCCCGATAGCTGCTTCAGGTTCAAATCCGGCAGTTACCGCCGATGAGCAATGGGCCAAGCTTGATGCATTCATTAAAGCCGACAATTATCTTAGCAAACATAGAGGCGAATATGCTGAAAGAAATGCCGCACGTCTTCCTTTCATGCACCTGTTTGATTTCAGGCTGCTCCAGGAATTCAAAATACAGGTTGGGAACTCCACGAATAAGCTTCAGCTCTCCTTTGATATTCTCAACATCGGTAATATGCTGAACAAGGAATGGGGTCATTACATTTATGCCAGCAACCAGCAGTGGAGCATTATCAATTACAGAGGACAGACGGGTACCACGAATCCTACATTTACATATGATGGCGGGGGACAGACAAAAGGTAATGCCTGGCTGCTTTCAGATTTCAGCTCACGCTGGAGAGGACAGATCGGGATAAGATATATTTTCAACTAAAGGATTTTAAACAATCGCTGACGGGGGCTGTTATTACTATGACAGCCCTCTTTTTTTATATCCAAGTTCAACCAGGGAAGTAATTAAGATGATAAATTTTACAACTTTCAGATACATAAGTGTTTTACCGGAAATAGGATTTTCATCAGGATGAATAGATCATGTAATTAGCTGGTATACAGCCAATAATGTTATAGTTAATAACTCTTCTGATAAATGTTAATAAACTTAAAATTTTTGTCTTGCATTGGGATATATGCTTGTCTATTTTAGCAAATGCCTGCTTTAAAATCAGTGATCGTTTAATAACAACAGGATCAACGGTTAACGGAATTAAATTTTACTTATGGGAGATTTATTTATCCACGATTCGGTAGTTGCATCGGAAAAGGGAAATGATGTATCATCGTCTGAAAACAGAAAAAAGGCAACCATGATGGATGCTGACAAACCGATGGAAAAGAAAAAGGAGAGACCCACCTATTCTCATGAAGAAGCTGTAAATGAAAGTATCAGCTACTTCAACGGGGATGAGCTGGCCGCCAGGGTCTGGGCAAACAAATATGCCTTAAAAGACTCATTCGGAAACCTTTACGAAAAGAGTCCCGATGATATGCACCGCAGGCTGGCAAAGGAGATCCGCCGTGTTGAGCTTAAGTATAAAAATCCGCTTTCCGAGGAGCTTATTTATAATGTCCTGAAAGATTTCAAATATATTGTTCCCCAGGGAGGGCCAATGACCGGGATAGGAAACGACTATCAGATAGCCTCACTGTCAAATTGTTTCGTGATTGGAAACGACGGTCTTTCAGATTCATATGGGGGTATAATGAAGATCGACCAGGAACAGGTTCAGCTGATGAAGCGCCGTGGCGGCGTGGGGCACGATCTGTCGCATATAAGACCCAAGGGAACACCAGTTCTCAACAGCGCTCTTACTTCGACGGGAGTGGTCCCCTTCATGGAAAGGTATTCAAACTCCACCCGAGAGGTGGCCCAGGATGGCCGGCGCGGAGCACTGATGCTCTCAATATCGATAAAGCACCCCGACAGCGGCAAATTCATCGATGCCAAGCTCGAGAGCGGAAAAGTGACCGGAGCAAATGTTTCGGTCAAGCTTACCGATGAATTCATGAAGGCGGTCGAATCCAATACTGCTTTCAGGCAGCAGTATCCCATTGTCTCGGATAAACCGAAATTTATAAAGGAAATTGATGCGGTCCAGTTATGGACCAAGATCATTCACAACGCATGGAAATCGGCCGAACCCGGGGTTCTTTTCTGGGATACCATAATACGGGAAAGCGTCCCTGACTGCTATGCCGACCTCGGATTTGCAACAGTGTCGACCAACCCCTGCGGTGAAATTCCACTCTGCCCCTACGACAGCTGCAGGCTTCTTGCAATCAACCTTTTCAGCTATGTGGATGAACCGTTCACTAATAAAGCCTCCTTCAATTTTGATCTTTATAAGGAACATGTAGGCCTGGCCCAACGGATGATGGATGACATCATCGACCTCGAACTTGAAAAAATCGATGCTATAATTGAAAAGATCGACACTGATCCTGAAACAGAAGAGCTGAAGCGTGTCGAAAGAAACCTCTGGACAAACATAAGGAAGAAATCGGAAGAAGGAAGAAGAACAGGAATAGGCATAACTGCTGAAGGCGATATGCTTGCCGGACTTGGTCTCAGATATGGAAGCGAAGAGGCAACAAACTTCTCTGTTGAAGTTCATAAGACACTTGCCCTCGAAGCCTATAAATCTTCAACATATCTGGCTAAGGAAAGAGGACCCTTTTCTATTTACAACGCCGAAAGGGAAAAGAACAATCCCTTTATCCTCAGAATGAAAGAGTCCGATCCGGTTATGTACAATAACATGGTGAAATTCGGACGCCGGAATATTGCACTTCTCACAATCGCACCAACCGGCACAACGAGTCTTATGACACAGACCACGTCAGGAATTGAACCGATCTTTTCGGTCTTCTACAAGCGAAGGAGAAAAGTAAATCCCAACGACCTGGATGTCAAGGTGACATTTAAGGATGAGGTTGGTGATTCATGGGAAGAGTTCATAGTATTTCATCACAAGTTTGTCGACTGGCTGAAACTTAACGGTTACGATCCCAATAACGTTACCAGGATGGGTGAGGATGAGATCAATTCAATAATAGAAAAATCGCCGTATTACAAAGCCACTGCAAATGATGTCGACTGGGTTGCAAAAGTGCGGATGCAGGGTGCGATCCAGAAATGGGTTGACCATTCGATAAGCGTAACAATAAACCTCCCTTCCGATGCCAGGGAGGAACTTGTGAGCGAGCTTTACCTCACTGCCTGGAAATCAGGCTGTAAGGGCGCAACCGTTTATCGCGACGGATCAAGGAACGGAGTGTTGATAGCCGGAAAGAACGAGATAAGGGCCGAAAGGCCAAAGCGCCCCAAGGTGCTCGACTGCGACGTTATAAGATTCAACTTCAATGAGGAAAAATGGGTTGCATTCGTCGGACTCAAAGAAGGGAAACCTTATGAAATATTCACAGGTCTTGCAGACGAAGAGATTTTCCCGATACCAAAGACAATCATAAAAGGCAAGATCATTAAGGTAAAAATGGATGACGGGAAAACTCGCTATGACTTTCAGTATACCGATAAATACGGTTACAAGAAGACTATCGAAGGACTCTCCCATATGTTCAAGCCTGAGTTCTGGAACTATGCCAAGCTTATTTCAGGTGTCCTGAGGCACGAGATGCCAATCCAGGATGTTGTGAACCTTGTTCAGTCACTAAAGCTCGACAGCGAATCGATAAACAACTGGAAAAACGGGGTGGAGCGTGCGCTTAAGAAATATATTCCAAACGGAACAAAGGCAAAAGGCAAATGCGGTGAATGTCATTCCGAAAACCTTGTTTATGAGGAGGGATGCCTGATCTGTAAAGATTGTGGATCATCAAAATGCGGTTGATCTGATGCTTTCAGAATAGTTTTTATTTGATCACTTTCAGTTCTCTTCCAATCTTTTCGAAAGCACTGACAGCTTTGTCAAGGTGTTCGATCTCATGACCGGCTGAAAGCTGTACCCTAATTCTTGCCTGATCTTTGGGAACAACGGGATAATAAAAGCCGATAACGTAGATCCCTTCATCAAGGAGTCTTGCAGCAAAATCCTGCGACAATTTTGCATCGTACAACATCACTGCACAGATTGCTGACCGGGTTGGTTTTATATCAAAGCCGAGGCGGGTCATCTTCTCAATAAAGTATTCCGAATTCCGGTGAAGCTTGTCCTGCAATTCATTTGTTTCAGTCATCATATCGATCATTCTTATTCCGGCTGCTGCAACCATCGGGGGGATCGAATTTGAGAACAGATATGGCCGTGAACGCTGCCGGAGAAGCTCGATAATCTCTTTTTTTCCCGTTGTGAATCCACCTATGGCACCGCCGAAGGCCTTACCGAGCGTTCCGGTTATTATTTCAACCCTCCCCCTGAGATTAAAAAGTTCGGTAGCGCCACGTCCGGTTTTTCCCACAACTCCGGCAGAATGAGATTCATCGACCATAACCATAGCGTTGTACTTTTCCGCCAGGTTAATTATCTTGTCAAGCGGAGGGACATTACCGTCCATCGAAAATACCCCGTCGGTGACAATAAGACGGAATTTTTGCTCCTGCGCCAGTTGAAGCTGTTTCTCAAGATCCTCCATATCGGCATTGTTATACCTGTATCGCCGGGCCTTGCATAACCGGACCCCATCGATAATCGAAGCATGGTTAAGTGCATCAGATATAACAGCGTCATCTTCCGTAAGCAGTGGTTCAAAAACACCTCCGTTCGCATCAAAACAGGCTGCGTAAAGTATCGTATCCTCAGTTCCGAAAAATTTCGCAATCTTCCTTTCAAGCTCTTTATGAAGATCAGTTGTCCCGCATATGAACCTTACTGACGACATTCCATATCCATGATCATCCAGTGCGGCTTTTGCGGCTTTAATAAGCTGTTGGTCGGCAGAGAGCCCGAGGTAGTTGTTGGCACAGAAATTCAGAACCTTCTGACCCGTATCAAGTTTTATTTCAGCTCCCTGAGGGGACACGATAATCCGTTCATTTTTATATAATCCGGCTTCTTTTATTTCAGATAAGATCTGATTGAGATGTTTTTGATAATCCTTATACATTTCTTTTAATATTTCCCTTTACGTACCTTTGTGAAAACCTTTGTGTCCTTGGTGGTTAATTCTTTTTTTTACCACAAAGGACTCAAAGGAAACACAAAGTCACATAGGGATTCGTTTATTAATTAGTCCCAGTTTAAGATCACTTTTCCGCAGTTGGTGCTTTCCATTACGTCGAATCCCTTCTGGAAATCATCGATATGGA
>DAIUKI010000115.1:0-7966 GCA_036848255.1 Bacteroidales bacterium
TGATCCGGATGGTTTCATGGAAATTGATCTTCAGCCTGATGATGGCGTGGTACACGATATTACAACAGCTACATCATATTCCGACAGCATTTTGTGGGTCTCAACATACTTTGGTATGAGCAGGTATGATGGCAAGAACTGGAATGGTTATTTTGACCACGACAGCGGACTGGCCAGTAACTTTATCAACTTCCTCAGGGCTGAGGGCCCGGTGGTATTTGTCTGCTCCGATAACGGATTAAGCAGCTTTAACGGAGAGACATGGGTTACCTACAAGAAAAATGATAACGGTGAAAATGGCAGAGCCATTATAACAAATGGAACGGAAAAGAATGAAGTACCCCTCTCTACTTCAATCTCACACAATTTTATTATCGGGGTGGATGCCGCCGATGAGGTATTATGGGTTGCCACTTCAAAAGGGGTAAGCCGGGGAGAACTGCTGAAATGAATCCAATCAAACTTAATAAACATAATACCAACACAACTCATATATGTAATGGACAACATGCAACTATTGACTGATCGGGCCGGATTAACTGCCGGAGAACGTGAAGAAATGATTAAGCTGGGTATACTTTCTGAGGAGAACCGGTTTTGTGATTACCTGTATCCCGAAATTCATAAGGACCGCCCGCCGGTTGAGAAACATATAGTCCATGCTCCCCAGGTTCTGAACGAAGCCTATAATTATCAGAAACCCTCCTCCTTTTCAAGAGCCCTGAGGCTCGAACTGGGCGGTTACAAAATTTTGCTTGTTTCCGGTACCGCAAGTGTTAATGAAGAAGGGAAAGCTGAACATATAGGGGATTTCAGAGCCCAGACCTGGAGAACTTACAGAAATATTACAAATCTTTTGTCGGCCGAAGATATGACCTGGCATGATGTGGTAAGAACAACCAATTACCTGAGAGACATTGAACGTGATTACGAAGAATTTAACAAGATCCGAACTACATTCTTCAGGTGGCTGAAACTTGATCCCCTTCCTGCCAGTACAGGAATTCAGGCAAGACTCTGCTGGGAAACACTTCTTGTGGAAATAGAAGCTTATGCTGTTTGTAAAATATTATAAAATTAAGAGCAATGAATCAATATTTCAGGTTTTTGCTGATCCCTTTGCTGATTACTATATTACCTTTCACAAGGCTGACCTGTCAACAAAAACCAGCTAACTACGGAAATGTACCCGATGAGCTGGTCGCCTATGATAAATATATGAAAGCATATAAATATCATTTCCTTGAACCAATACAATTCTATGGCGCCGGGCGCGAAAAGCTTCCTCCCACAGATCTGAAAGAGGTCAGGATCGGGTTTCTCGGACCATTGGAAGGGTCGATCCTGGTAAACCTTGGGACACAGATGCTTCAGGGATCAATTCTGGCAATTGAGGAAGCCAACAAAAAAGGAGGTTACAAAGGGATTCCTTTTAAACTGATGGTCCATAATGATGTAGGCCTCTGGGGTGCAGCAGCAAACGAAATTGTGAAAATGGACGATGAAAAAGTATGGGCATGGCTCGGTTCGATAGATGATATTGTATCGCATGTGGCAATAAGAGCTACTCTCAAACTTGAAATTCCAAATGTGAATACCGGCGATCCTGACCCAACATTCACAGAAACCAATATTCCATGGGTTATCAGGACCATTCCCGACGACAGACAGAGCAGTTATGCTCTGGTCGATCGTATTTACAGGAATGATAACCATTCAAGAGTTGCAGTAATGAGAGCCAATAACCGGTATGGAAGGGTTGGAACTCTTCATTTTAACCGATCGGCCACCCGAATAGGTTTTCCTGTAATTATCGAGGAACGTTTCAGCGACGGGGAAACTGATTTTAAGGAGAGACTGGAACGCATAAAAAGGAATAATCCCGATGCCATCCTGATCTGGGGCAATGCCAAAGAATCTGCACTTATCCTTCAGCAGATCCGGGATCTTGAAATGAATCAACCTGTTTATGCTTCTGACAGAACTGTCAATCAGGAATTTCTGAAGCTGGCAGGTAAACTGGCCGAAGGACTGGTTACTACCTGCCAGTATAATCCCGACTCAAACGATCCTAAACTGAAAGTATTTAATGACAATTACATGAGAAGGTTCGGTCACGATCCCGATGTCTTTGCTGCTCATGCCTACGACGGTATGACAATTCTTATCGAAGCAATAAAGAAAGCTGGTTTAAACCGTGCATTAATCCGCGATCTGCTTACTGATCTGAAAACCTTTCAGGGTTATAAGGGAGTCACCGGCCCGGTTCTTTTTGACGGAACATGGAATAATATCCGTCCGATCTATATGGCCCAGGTGGTCAATGGAAAGTTTAAATTTTCACCAGCTCCTCCATGGGAGAAAGGTGATAAGATATATAAGAAGATTGAAAGATTATATTAAACATGAAAGGGATTCAAGATGGAATCGAATGATTACAATGATCCGGCAATGATTGGAGGATGTTCTGTCCCGGTCAGGGTGAACAGAAAGTCAAAAGCCGGTCCGACAATTGTTGATGCAGGCGGAATCCCGATCGGGTCACCGGAAGTTGTCATAATTGCAGGACCATGCTCTGTGGAAACCCGCGAACAGCTTATGGAAACGGCAGTGGCGGTGAAGTCTGCTGGTGGTGTGATCCTGAGAGGTGGTGCTTTCAAACCCCGTTCATCACCCTATAACTTCCAGGGACTTGGAGAAGAAGGATTAAAATTCCTTGAAGAAGCACGGGCCAAAACCGGTTTGCCGGTTGTAACGGAAGTAATGGACACCAGACTGGTTGAACTAGTTGCCGGGTATACCGATATTTTGCAGATCGGTTCGCGTAACATGCAAAATTATCCGTTATTAAAGGAAGTTGGCAGACTCCGGAAACCTGTCCTGCTGAAACGCGGGATGATGTCGACAATTGAGGAATTCCTTCTTGCAGCTGAATATATCCTCAATCAGGGAAATGAACAGGTGATCCTGTGTGAAAGAGGAATACGTACTTTTGAGACCTCCACCAGAAATACACTAGATCTGAGTGCGGTTCCAATGCTTAAGCATCTAAGCCACCTTCCGGTAATTGTCGATCCAAGTCATGGCACAGGTCACAGATGGATGGTGCCTGCAATGGCAAAGGCGGCTGTTGCTGCCGGAGCTGACGGCCTCATTATCGAGGTCCATTATAAACCTGAAGAAGCTTTATGCGACGGACATCAATCGCTCAACCCTGATGAATTTACAAGGCTGATGACCGATCTCAGGAAAATAGCACAGGCTGTCGGCAGGGATATTTATTAAAATGTTTATGCCCAATCTTTTTCGTGTTTGCCTGAGTCTGATACTTCTGGAATTTATCATTGCAGACAAGGCTGTTTCTCAGAATCCCTGGAACCCTGCCACTGTTATTAAAATCGGATTGCTTGTTCAGGATAGCAGTTACCTCTCAGCAGTGCAGGGCGCTCAGCTGGCAATCCTTGAAGCTAATGAAGAATATGGCCCGGACGGCATAAAATTCGGGCTTGTCGTACGGTCAATGGAAGGACCTTGGGGAACCGGTTCTAAACAGGCGGTAAACCTTATTTTTGATGAGAAAGTATGGGCGCTCCTGGGATTGCATGACGGACGAAATGCGCACCTTGTTGAACAAGCCGCAACAAAATCCCAGGTGGTTTTCCTTTCGGCATGGTCAGCCGATCCTACGCTGTCGCAGGCTTTTGTTCCCTGGTTCTTTAACTGCGTGCCAAACGATAATCAGCAGGCTGAATCATTAGTAAATGAAATATATGAAAAAAGGAAATACAGAAATATAGTTGTAGTGCATGGAAGTGATTATGATTCCGAAAAAAGCTTTGGCAGCTTCAAGAATTTCGTTAAGATGTCAGGAAAACCTGATCCACTACAATTCAATTTTGAAGACCACATTCAGAAAACAGGTATTCTGGCTGATAAGATAAGCGAATCAGATGCAGATTGTATTGTACTTTTTTGCCAGCCCGCTGCTTCATTAAATTTAATCCGGCAAATAGAAAAGAAAAATCCTGTGCTGCAGGTTTTTGGTCCGTTGGCCATATTAAATGAAAATGCGTTGTCGGGTCAGGAATTGAAGTTATTCGACAATATCCTTTCAGTTCCTGCAGGCGGATGGCCGGAAGCAGAAAACCGAAAATTCAGGCAGAAATTCGAAAAAATATACGGACATCCGCCGGGAATGACTGCTTCATACTCGTATGACGGCATGAGTGTACTTATTGAAGCCGTCACGAAAGCAGGAAATCCTGACCGGGAACTGATCCAGGAATCGCTTAAGAAAACTCTGTATAATGGTGTTACGGGGTTGATAAAATTTGATGATAAAGGCAACCGGCAGGGAAAATTCGAAATAAGGAAGTCAAAGAATGGTGTGCCAATCACTCTTAAGAATGAGATTCCTCGCTTACGCTCGGAATGACAATGCCCGGGTGGTTGGTTAAGTTTTATTTGTTAATTTTGATGGCATGAAAAAGAGATACCTCATATTGATGCCCGTTCTTTTCATCTTAATATTTACGGGATGCAGGAACAGCGGAGAGAAACTCAGGCAAAAATCGACTGATCTTATTACCGCTAAAACACTCGGACTTGCCTATCTTGAAGAGTTCAAGCTTGAAGAGGCTGAAAAGGAATTCCTGAAGTTCATTGATCTTGCGCCAAATGAGAAATTCGGTTATGCAAATCTTGGCCTGACATATTTAAGAATGGGCAGATATCCGGAAGCTGAAAAGGAACTTAACAAGGCAATAAAGATCGATCCGGAAGATCCCGACATAAGGCTCATCCTGGCCACTGTTTTCAAGATGAATAATGAACGGGACAGAGCAATAGCAGAGCTTAAAAACGCCCTTGAATTTGCCCCTGATCATGTAAAAATACTTTATGAGATTTCAGAATTGTATTCAACCCTTCCTGACGAAAATTCCCGGAAACAACGCGAATATTATATCGGCATTCTGGTTGAAAAAGCACCCGCAAACCTGGTTCCCAGGCTCAATCTGACTGATATTCTTATCCGGAACGGAGAATTCGACAAAGCGCTTGAACAATTGGAAATTATTAATAAACAATTCCCTGAATTCCCGAAGGAGGCAGTCGATTACTTCAATAAAACCCTTGCTTTATTGAGAAGCAAAGAGAGGGAAAATGCTATTATCCAGTTTACTATTTTCCATAATTATCTTAAGGTTACCTCACCTTATCAGGCCGGAATAATGGAACTTAAAGGCCCTGGAGGATCTCTGATTGGATTCCCCGTTATCACTTTCGACAGGCAGTCATCATCCCGGAAAATAGAAAATGCATCCCTTCTCGATATTATAAAGTTCACAAATGCCTCCTCCGCTGCCGGACTGGATATTGTTCCGCGATCAGGAAATGGCAAAAATGAGCAAAAAAATTATTCTGCACTTATTGAAGAATGTGATTATGATGGCGATGGTGATATTGATCTCTATGCCGGCAGTTACGATCCCATATCCACATCATATAAACATTTTCTTTTAAATAATGAGATGGGGAAATATACGGATGTATCAGATGATGCAGGTCTGGATCATTCAGGAAATGAATCTTCCGCTGCTTTTGCTGATTTTGATAATGATGGCTTCCACGATCTTTTTATAATGAGGAATGGTGGTGATATCTTATACAGAAATACAGGGAATGGGACATTTGAAGATATCACAGCCAAGTCAAATGCCGGCAGCAGGTCCGGAGGTAAGAAAGCTCTGTTTTTTGACATGGACCACGATGGTGATCTTGACCTGTTCGAGATTCTGCCAGGTTCAACCCTGCTTCTGAGGAACAATGCCGACGGGACCTTTGAGGATCAGTCAGTTAAGCTTGGACATCAGACTGGTGACGTCATCAGTACTGATGCTGTATTTGGCGATTTTGATGATGATGAGGATATCGACTTTATTGTTGTAAATAATAACTCGGACCCTTTCCATTATTCCAATCAGCGCCAGGGTGTTTTTAAAAACATTGCGGGTGAAAGCGGTTTGTCGGGCCATAGAGGTGCGGGTGCCATTGCGGCCGGAGATTATAACAACGATGGTTACCTCGATCTGTTTATCGGATCGGCTGACGGGGGGAATCACTCACTGTTAAGGAATCTACGCAATGGTACGTTCGAAAAGGAAGATAAAACAGCGGAAATGTTCCGGTCAATAGAAAATGTGAATGTTTATGATGCTTCCTTCCTCGATTTTAATAATGACGGATTCATTGAT
Organism: Bacteroidales bacterium; assembly: GCA_036848255.1. GTDB lineage: Bacteria > Bacteroidota > Bacteroidia > Bacteroidales > VadinHA17 > LD21. The sequence continues at coordinate 6,255 of DAIUKI010000115.1, forward strand.
CTTATGGTCGCAGGCGAATCACAGGGAACAGAGGAGCAGGGAATCAGGCTGTTTTACAACGACGGAAAAGGAAGTTTTACGGATGTTTCCAACCTGTTTCCGGCTGAAGCAAAATCAGGAAAACAGATCTCGATATTTGATTATAATGATGATGGTGACCTTGATGTTGTAATTTCAGGTCTTGAGGGAGGTGTTTTACTACTTCGCAATGACGGGGGAAATAATAACCATTTTATCACAATGAAACTGGTGGGTCTGAGAGCAGGCAGTGCAAAAAATAATCACTTCGGAATCGGAGCCAAAGTTGAAATACGCGCCGGAGATCTGTATGAGACAACGGTTGTGACTGATCCGAACATCCATTTTGGAATCGGAGCTAATTCAAGAGCCGATATCATAAGAATCAGATGGACGAACGGTGTGCCCCAGAACATTTTCATGCCTCAATCCGACCAGGCGCTTATTGAGGAACAAACCCTTAAAGGGTCGTGTCCTTTCCTCTACACATGGAACGGTGAAGAATATGTTTTCGTCAAGGATATACTTTGGAGAAGTGCACTTGGGATGCCAACAGGGATCATGGGAGGCGAAACATCATATGCATTTGCTGATGCATCGGATGATTACATAAAAATCCCCGGCGAACTTTTAAAACCGGTTAACGGAATCTTTTCGCTTCAGGTCACTTCTGAACTCTGGGAGACAATATTTATAGACAAACTGGAGCTTGTTGCAGTCGACCATCCCGATACACTTGATATTTTTGTTCCTGAACAGTTTGGTCCGCCTCCTTTTCCCGGTTTAAAAATATTCACTGTGTCAGAAAAACTGTCACCTGTTTCAGCGGTCGACACTTATGGAAATGATGTTTTATCATTTATCTCAGCTCAGGATGACAATTACCTCTCTGGCTTTAAATCAGACAAATATCAGGGCATTACCGAGACGACAGATCTTATTCTTGATCCGGGAGAACCGACAGGAAAAGGCAATTTGATTTTGTTTATGATCGGATGGATATTCCCGACAGATGCCAGCATCAATGTAGCTGTATCCCAATCGGACAAGATTAAAGTTACTCCTCCTCTGATTCAGGTAATCAACAAAAAAGGCGAATGGGAAACCGTGATTGACAACCTGGGATTTCCTATGGGAAAGGATAAAACTGTAATAGCCGATCTATCAGGTAAATTTCTTACAAAAGATCATCGCATCAGGATCAGGACCAATATGGAGATTTACTGGGATCATATATTTTTCACTGAGAATTTACCGGATGCTCCCATGGTAAGCACCCTTCTAAAGCCTTCAGGCGCTGACCTTCATTACAGGGGTTTCTCCGAACTTTTCAGGAAAGGCAGCCGTTATGGCCCTCACTGGTTCGATTACTCTGTTGTTAAAAAGGGACCGAAATGGAGAGATCTGACGGGAAATTATACACGATTCGGCGACGTGCTTCCCTTATTGACAGAGTCAGATAATAAGTACGTTATTACAAATGCAGGTGATGAAACTTCTGTCGGGTTCAATGCAGGGGAATTGCCGGCATTAGCCATAGGATGGAAAAGGGATTTCCTGATCCGGAGCATCGGATGGGTAAAGGACGGAGATTTAAATACAGCTTTTGGCAACACTGTAATGCCTCTCCCCTTCCATAGCATGAAAAGCTATCCTCCTTCCGAAAGCGATACCTACCCAGATGATCCTGAACT
>DAIUKI010000116.1:0-7942 GCA_036848255.1 Bacteroidales bacterium
TTTTTTTGTTCACAATACTGGCATTCATCGGAGCAGTAATCTTCGCCCAACCGATGATGAAAATCTCATCAGCCGAGCATGATTTTGGAAAATTCAAGGAAGAAGCCGGCAGGCAGAAATACGATTTTGTTGTGATGAATACCGGGAATCAGCCACTTGTTATTCAGAATATTACAGCATCGTGCGGATGCACCCAGCCTGAATGGACAAAAAACCCGATCCCTCCGAAAGGCACCGGGAAAATTTCAGCGATATATGATCCCAAGGACAGGCCCGGGCCATTTAACAAAACATTGTCGGTCTACACAAATTCAAAACCCGAAGTCGTTGTCCTTGTGATAAAAGGTGAGGTAATTCCTCATGAAAAGACAGTCGAGGAACTTTTTATATTCCCTGTCGGGCCCGTACGATTCGAGAGCAATCATCTTGCATTCACAAATATAAAGAAGAATGAAAAGAAGATAAGAACCATGCAGGTTATCAATACTTCGGCACAACCTGCCAAAATAGAATTTGAAAATACGGCCCCTCATCTAACTGTAAAAGCTAATCCGGAGACATTGAAGCCGGGTCAGAAAGGGATCATCGAAGGCACTTATGACGCCACAAAAAACCAGGCCTGGGGATATACTACCGATATTGTCAGATTAAAGATCAACGGCGTTGTCGATCAGAATGTCTATTATGCAGTGAGCGCCAATCTGGTGGAGGATTTTTCAGGACTTTCGAAGGAGGACCTTGCAAATGCACCGGTATTCAATATTGAATCGAAAACTGTCGACCTGGGAAAGATCCCCGGATCGACTGCCAAAGAGGTTGAATTTTCTTTTAGCAACGGCGGTAAGAGCGATCTCGTAATAAGGTATATAAAGGCATCCTGCGGATGCACGGCAGTGCAGCAGGGTATCCAGGGCCAGGGAATTAAGCCAGGAGAAAAAGGATCGATAAAGGCCGTTTTCAATTCGGGAAGCTATAAGGGAAAGCAGACAAAGGCAATATATGTCTATACGAACGACCCCAAAAATTCCGAGTTGGTACTGATGGTGAATGCAGACGTTGATCAGGAACTTGCGAAGAAGTAATTGAATAATGGAGGAAAAAGATGGTAATAAAACCTTCCTAAGGATTCAGGAAGGTGTCCCTCAGCCTCCCAATATTAATCCGGATGTTCTCTCCCCGGAAACAAGAAAGAGAAGAAAGAAATATAGTGTAAATGAATTGGTCTCCGGTATACTATCGGGGAACAGGACTATTTTGAGCAAGGCCATAACTCTGGTTGAAAGCTCCCTCCCGGAACACAACAAAACAGCTCAGTTAATTATTGAGAAATGCCTCCCTTATAGCTCCCGTTCCATAAGGATAGGAATCACCGGTGTCCCTGGTGTAGGCAAGAGCACCTTCATTGAATCATTTGGATTGCATGCGGCAGGCCTTGGAGGGAAGGTTGCCGTTCTGGCTATTGATCCGAGCAGCAAGAATTCAAAAGGAAGCATCCTTGGTGATAAGACAAGGATGGAAAATCTGAGCATCCATCCTGATGCATTCGTCAGGCCTTCGCCGTCTGCAGGAACCCTGGGAGGTGTGGCCAGAAAAACAAGGGAATCAATAATACTCTGTGAAGCTGCAGGCTTTGACACAATTCTTGTGGAAACAGTTGGTGTCGGACAATCGGAGACAGCTGTCAGGACAATGGTGGATTTCTTTCTGCTGCTTATGCTGACCGGAGCAGGGGACGAGATCCAGGGAATCAAAAGGGGCATAATTGAAATGGCCGATGCAATAGCAATAACAAAAGCTGATGGAGCAAATAAGATATCTGCCGGGGCTGCAAGGGTTATGTTTCAGAATGCACTCGCCCTTTTTCCAGTAACCCAGTCAGGATGGAAGCCTTTAGCCCTGACATGTTCTGCCCGGTCGGATTCCGGTATTGGTGAGATATGGAAAACCATAGAGAATTATGTCAGTTTCACCAAAAAGACCGGTTATTTCGAAGAATTGAGAAAACAGCAGGCAGTTATTCTGATGCACGAAATGATCACGGAGTACCTTAAAGCTTCCTTCTATGATCATAATGAAATAAAATTACTTATTCCTGAACTTGAAAGCCAGCTCTATAAAGGAACCATAACTTCCTATAAGGCTGCCCTCGGCCTCCTCAACAAATATTTCAAAAAGTAAGCGGAATTAACAATAATTCATATCTTTGCGGCGAATTTTCAGTATTGAAAATCATATTTGCAAATTAATATTCAAAATCGCTAAAAATGAAAAAATTCTTTTACTTGTCTGTTATTTCAGTTATAATTGCAGCATGCTCATCTGAGCCGCAATATGTCATAAACGGTAAAATTGACGGTGCCGACAGCATAATGTTCATCCTTCAAAAAAGGGAAGCCGGAAAGATCGTATCCTTTGACTCAGCTGTTGCCTATAAAGGATCATTTAAAATGAAGGGGGGTCCGGTAAGATATCCCGATATGGTTCTGCTCAGTGCAAAGGGCACCAGAATGAGAACTCAGTTCTATCTCGAAAATGCTGAGATAACAGTGACAGGGAAGCTTGATTCCCTTTACGGTGCAACTGTAACAGGATCGAAGACACAGGATGAATACAATGGATTTGTTAAGTCCCTCGACAGCGTCAATGAAAAGGTCATGACAGTATACAATGAATATCAGCTTGCAGAACAGAGCGGAGATACTGCAAAATCAGCTCAGCTTGTGAAACAGATTGAAGCCGGCCAGGCAGAAATGACACAATTACAGAAAGATTTTGTAAAGAATAATCCTGCATCTTTTACTACCCCGCAAATTCTATCAGGGCTCACTTATGAAATGGAAGGAACCGAGATAGAGTCGTACATTAACGCAATGGATACTGCGGTTGCGAATACTGAGACCATAAAGGACCTGAAGGTTAGGGTTGAAAAGATGAAAAAAGTTGCTATAGGCCAGAAAGCACCTGACTTTACACTGAACGATCCTGAAGGTAACCCGGTGAGCCTCTATTCCAAGGTGGGTGCAAAGCTTCTGCTTGTTGATTTCTGGGCTGCGTGGTGCGGACCCTGCCGCCAGGAGAACCCGAATGTCGTAAAAGTATATAAAGAATTCAATAAGAAAGGATTTGATGTGTTCGGGGTATCACTCGACCGGACAAAAGACGCCTGGGTGAAGGCAATAGCTGATGATAAGCTTACATGGACACACGTTTCAGATCTTCAGTACTGGAACAGTGAAGCCGCCCAGCTTTATGCGGTCTCCGCAATTCCGGCCAACTTTCTTCTTGATGAGAACGGTGTTATAATCGGAAGGAATCTGAGGGAAGAAGCATTATATAATAAGGTGAAGGAAACGCTTACGAAATAGGTTTCCGCAAGCACACCACCCCAGACCCCCCGCCGAAGCGGGGCAGGCTCTCCCAGGAGGGGATCTGAAGAGACCGGTAATTACGGACCAAACAGGTAATTTCCTATTAATCCAGCTTGTTGAATTCCTCACCGGGCTTTATTTCTTCGAGGATAAAGCCGGTTCCCCTGACGGTACGGATATCGATATTCTTATCTTCGGAAATATATTTTCTGAGCCTCGAAATAAAAACATCCATGCTCCGGCCCAGGAAATAGTCGTCTTCTCCCCATATCTCGGTAAGAATATCTTCCCTCGCAAGGATCTTGTTCTTGTTGACAATAAAGTATTTCAGCAGCTGGGCCTCCTTAAGGGTGAGTTTCTCTTTTGTATTGCCGCTGATAAGTTCAAGAGTGTTGAACTTCAAAATCGTATTTGAAACTTTGAATTCATCGTTTGTCGACGAATAGGCCCTTTTCAGGATGTTGCTGATGCGGAGAATAAGAACCTCCGGATCGAAAGGCTTTGTTATATAGTCATCCGCCCCGATCTTTAATCCTCTAACGATATCTTCCTTAAGGCTTTTTGCCGTGAGAAATATTATAGGGATCTCCGGATGGGCCGACTTGATCTTTTCACCCAGTGTAAATCCATCCATCTCAGGCATCATAACATCCAGAACGCACATATCTGGCTTTTCCTGGTTGAAAAGTTCCCATGCTTCCTTTCCGTCCCGTGCAAGGGTCACTTCAAACCCGCTGATGGAAATATATTGTGATAAAATATTACCGAAATCCCTGTCATCTTCTGCCAATAAGACTTTCATAGGCTGACAAATTAAATTATATGGGTATTGTTACAGTAAATATACTACCTTTTCCCGGTTTACTGCTTACAGAAACGTCTCCTCCGTGCGCTTCGGCGATTTTTTTCACATAATACAGTCCAAGGCCGAGTCCCTTGTACTTGTGTATGTTTCCTGTCGATGCCCGGTAAAACTTGTCGAAAACATGTTTCTGATCGTTTTTGCTGATGCCTATTCCGTTGTCTGCGACTTTAATACAGACATTATTATTTTCATTTGAACCTTCAATTTCTATGACTGGATCCTTGTCGGAATACTTTACGGCATTTGAAAGAAGATTATTCATCAGAGTAGTGAAATATACAATATCCAGATCAACATCCAGATCCTTTAAATTATATTTCTGTGTAATTGTAGCCCCATTTCCTCCTCCCGACTTGAAACTTTCCACTATATCATTCATAAAATTCTCAATCTTTACCTTTTTCTTGTCAAGCTGAAACTGGGTTCTTTCCCACATGCTTATTTCGAGGATCATATTTATAAGCTGGTTGAGATGAATGCTCTGCTTCCCGATAAGCTTTGCTGTCTCAAGAATCTTTGATTCATTTGATCTTATCATTGGGAGCTCTAGTGTTTTACCTGCAACAGTAATTGTTGAGAGCGGCGTTTTAAGCTCATGTGTCATGTTGTTGATGAAGTCGGTCTTCAGGTTTGAAAGCCGTTTTTCCTCCATCAGATTCTTGTAGGTGAACAGGAAAAGCGAGACAACCAGCAGGATACTGATAACGCTCAGGGTAAGGGAAGCTGCAGTCTCCCTGAGAATAATCTGCTGTTTGTCTGAGAAATCTATTAAGTATTCAAAATCGAGTCTGTAAAAATTACCTTCATTACCGTATCTTTTTACGAGGATTTCAGAAGTTCGTCTCGGCTGTCTCATCCCCCCGGGAGGGCGGCCGGACCTTCGAATGGTATCACCCTGCTGGGGTGGCCGTCTGTTGGAAAACTCTTCACTAAGATAAACCGGGATTCTCCTGTCGAAACTGATCAGCTCGTAACGGTTAATTACTATTTTGCTGTTGAAGTCCTTATCAATGCCGCGCCTTTCAAAAAACCTTGAAAGAAATGGCGACAGATCCTGCTCCTTTAATAATACTAAGTCCACATATTTAATGAGGTCCTGTTTTTCTTTGACACTCAGCGAATCCTTTTTTAAGCTGTCTAACTCCTGCAGAACCTGTTCTGACTTCACGCCAATCAGAATACGGGCAGTATCAAAACCATCGGTTCCCCATTGTCTGGACATAACATCAAGCGCATCCTGCGAGAACAACCTGTACCGGAGATTGAACATTTCATCCTTCTGCTTCCAGACACCTCTTATAATAATGATCTGTGCTGTTATCAGGATAATTATGGAAAATATACCCAGAAGAAGAATCGTGTTTCTTTTTTTCATATTTTTCCTATTGCCTTCTCAAAAGTATTTAAATTATCAATATGTCAGATTTTACCCCCAAACATTAACCCGGTGTTAACCCTGTATTAACAATAGAACAGGAAGTGAGGCATTATCTTTGACATAAGAATCTAAAAAACAGGGTAGTCATGAAAAAGATCAGATTTATTTTAATAGCAGTTTCCCTTATATCATTCTGCGCTCTTTCCGGACCGGCAGTGGGCCAGGTAAAGAGTAAGGAGGAGAAAGAAAAGGAATTACAGATGGCCGAGGAGATCGACGCACAGAAAAAAGCAATAGCTGAGCAGAAGAAAGCTCAGTTGGAAGTGCAGAAAGCGCTTGAGGATAGTCAGAAGGCGGTCGACGATGCGATGAATGAAGCCAGGGAAGAGATTGAAGCAGCCGGAAATTATAAAGACAGGGTACGGGTCTATAGAGGTACCGGCGACAGACAAGGCTTTAAGGTTGAACAGTTTCCCGGTGACCAATTCATGTTTACACCGGGGATGGAAGGATTGAACTGGTTTTCACACAGCGGTGATAATGAGAGAACTTCATGGGATTTCACAAAATCCATAAAAGAAAAGTCATTTTCGAATGAATATATATTCGATGTCGATCCAGCTGCAAGTGCAGTGGTTATGACTGTAAATGGCGATTGCAATGCAGGTGAGATCAGGATAAAAATAATTATGCCCAACGGCAAAACCTATTCTGACATTGTTATTGATGAATTCGGCAATCTCAACTGGAGAAAGTCATTCACAGTATCTGAAGAGGAAAACAAAGATAAAGTAGGGAAGTGGAAATTTAAGGTTGATGCTAATAAAGCATCAGGTATCTTCAAGATTTCTCTTCAGGCTTACTAGTTTCTTCATTCCTTGGATTAAGAGGCTGGCAGGGGGTTGCCGGCCTCTTGTTTTTTATTCCGACTGTGCCGAAACCCTGCCTCCCTTAACGCTTTCAACCCTTACAGTGAATTTGCTGCCATCCTTCACTATCCACTTAAGGTCAACGTGCGAGTAGCCATCAATATTTGGGATCTCAAGCCTGTTAGGGTCCTTCTTCTGTTCACGGGCCAGATTCATGTCCTTGTCGAGTACTATCATACCGGCAATAACCTTGCCTCCGTCAAGAAAAACATAATCGGGGGGATCAATTTTGTATTTCAGATTGGTGCCCGAGTGGGTGGGCATTAGCTGTTTGTTTTCAACAGTGGCAGTCACCTCTTTAAGACCGCCCCCCAGGCTCTTTACTTTGACATCCTTAACTTCCAGCTTTGGTGTCACCCATGCGTTGTACAGGCAGAAAGCGGCATTCCGGTGAGCATCCGATTCAAGGAGGAACCCGGGATGAGTTCTGCCGAAATTCTTGTTAAAACCACCTATTTCCACCTTGCCGTAAACAGGATGATCAATCTCCTGCCAGGGGATAAAAGCATCTTCGAACAAAAGGAGCTTGTCAAATTCATAAGTATCGACGTTAGATGTATCGTTAAACATCAAAAAGCCATTCCAGAGTTCATTTGAAAAGACATAGCTTCCTATGGCACCGTACCACCAGTCGAGCTCACCTCCATAAACTGTGTACATGTCTTTCCATAATGTGATAAACTTATAGCCTGGGATTATCTTTTCACCTTTCTTTCCTATTGAATTGAGGACAGCTTCATCGCTCCTGCTGTATACTTCAGCTCCACCTCCCTGAATCGACGGACCCCTAAGGATCAGCCCCCCTGAGTTATGAAACGACTGTGATCCGGTAATATTCCGGTGGCTGAATCCAAAGTCCCTTACTGCCTGGTTCTCCGGGAAAGAAAACGGGTATTTCCCTGCACCCTGCTGGACATATGTAGGTTCCCAGTTAAATCCGTAGTCCCTGTTCGGATCATAACCACCGATGCCATCTTCATTAACCTGGCCGTCACCGTCATTATCGATGCCCTCCTGGCCGAGCATCTCATATTCCCCCTTTTCTCCGGGAGCTGCCCTTAACATACGGCGTGGATCCTTCGGATCAGCATTATAAGTGCCATAAGGACTTTTCCTTCGCATCATGCTGATAATACCGTCGTTGTTCATGTCATCATATTTATCCTCATCGTAAAGACCATCGCGGTCGTTATCCATTGGTACAAGCCCTGATCTGGGAGAGCTGGCCGTATTAGGTTCATCCATGAAATACTGGCGTGCATCAGGATTAATCGTCGGAAGTATATAGAATGTCTTGTCCCTGAGTAGCTCGGCAATGAACTTGTTCTCTCCCGACATTTCACACAGATACCAGGCAGTATACAGCGCCATTTCGGTTCCCTGAATCTCGTTCGAATGTATG
>DAIUKI010000117.1:0-6303 GCA_036848255.1 Bacteroidales bacterium
CAAGCTGTTTGAAAACCTCGGGCCCAATGACGGCGGGAATAGAGTCATCTCGGCTTCGCTTACCGGTGGCAAGCTTATACTTCCCGATGGTAAGACACTTGAAAGGGAAGCCAGTCATCGGAGGGAATGGGTTGCAGGATTCATGACCCCGGACAAATGGGATGATGAATGTCTTGTAACAGGCTCTTCAAGCGGTAAGAATGGTGACGGGATTTCATATTTAAGAACCATTACAAGTGTATTGCAATGGAAAAGGGTTTGTGCATTTATTGTAAGCGGAGTTGTAACTATAGAAAGGGAAGGTGCGGAACCTTTTGACCTCGATTATGGCACCGGTGAATGTGACAATAAAGCAATTGTGTCGAGGGGTGGGGAATCGAAGGAGATACAGCTGAGACACAGGCACAGAAAGTGGATTAATTAACAGCGGGATAAGGAAGATTATTAGATTATACTTGTAGGGGCGTAGCATGCTGCGCCCTTACTATTTATTATTATGATGCCTTCAAAACCTTCATATCGATCCTTTCGAGCTTCCGGATCGCATAATCTGAAGTTATGGTCAGCTCCCTGGTAGGTTCAGAGGGAGAATCAAACATGGCATCGAGCATTATTGCCTCGCATATCGATCTAAGACCGCGGGCTCCCAGTTTGAACTCAATGGCTTTATCCACGATAAATTCGAGGACCCCTTCACCGAACGTGAGCTCGATGTTATCCATTTTGAAAAGCTTGATATACTGTTTTACCAGAGCATTTTTCGGTTCCGTAAGAATTGCTCTCAGTGCATCCCTGTCGAGCGGATTAAGATGGGTCAGAACTGGCAGTCTGCCGATAATCTCCGGAATCAATCCGTATGCCCTCAGATCCTGGGGGGCAATGTACTGAAGCAGGTTTTCCTTGTCTATCCTTTCCCTCTTTTTGGATGCTCCGTAACCTATTACCTGTGTGTTGAGCCGGCGAGCGATCTTCTTCTCAATTCCTTCAAAGGCGCCTCCGCAGATAAAGAGAATATTCTTTGTGTCGACCGGGATCATTTTCTGTTCGGGATGTTTCCGTCCTCCCTGGGGAGGAACGTTTACTATTGAGCCTTCGAGCAGTTTAAGGAGACCCTGCTGAACACCTTCACCGGAAACATCACGGGTAATTGAGGGATTATCACCTTTCCTGGCGATCTTGTCGATCTCATCAATAAAAACAATACCCTTTTCAGCAGCTTTCACGTCATAATCGGCATTCTGAAGCAGGCGTGTAAGGAGGCTTTCAATATCCTCACCGACGTAACCCGCCTCGGTAAGGACAGTAGCGTCGACAATAGTGAAAGGAACGTGGAGCATCTTGGCTACAGTTCTTGCAAGCAGAGTTTTTCCGGTACCTGTTTCGCCGACAAGGATAATATTTGACTTTTCAATATCAATATCGTCGGCATCGGGCTTTTGCATAAGCCGTTTATAATGGTTGTAAACGGCAACGGAAATAATCTTTTTGGCCATATCCTGGCCGATTACATACTGGTCGAGAAAATGTTTTATTTCGGCAGGCTTAAGGAGATTGATGGCATCGAAGGAAATATTCTTTTTTGAAACGAGCTCTTCGTTCATGATACCGTAAGCCTGCTCGATGCAATGATCGCAGATATGTCCTTCAAGTCCGGCGATAAGCATGCTGACCTCTTTCTTTGTCCTGCCGCAAAATGAACATTTATCCATTATTCCATGTGTTCATTCTTCTGAAGTATCTCATCTATCATCCCGTAATCTTTTGCCTCCTGCGATGTCATCCAGTGATCCCTGTCAGAATCCTTCTCAACTTTTTCAACAGAGTTGCCTGAATGGAAGGCAATAATCTCATAAAGCTCCTTTTTCAATTTCAGGATCTCACGAGCCTGAATCTCAATATCAGAAGCCGGTCCTTCAAAGCCGCCCATCGGCTGATGGATCATTATCCTTGAATGCTTGAGAGCTGATCTTTTTCCCTTTTTGCCTGCAGTAAGAAGAATTGCACCCATCGAAGCTGCCATTCCAGTGCATATTGTGGCGATATCAGCTGTTATATACTGCATGGTGTCATATATCCCAAGTCCTGCATTGACAGATCCGCCCGGGGTATTGAAATATATCTGAATATCTTTTCCGGGATCGGAAGAATCGAGGTACAACAACTGAGCCTGTATGATGTTTGCAACGTAATCATCGATAGGCAGGCCCAGAAAGATTATCCTGTCCATCATCAGACGCGAAAAAACGTCCATCGATGCAATGTTTAGCTGACGTTCCTCGATAATTGTGGGCGAGATATAGCTATCTGCCGTAACGGTGGCGTATTTGTGCAGGTGCAGGCTGCTTATTCCGTGTTTGCTGCGTGCGTATTTTCCAAAATCGTTTGAATTACTCATGGTAAATATCTTTTTTTTAAAACCCAAAGATACAAAATTTATTGTTGATCATTGTAATGCACTGATTACTATTCAAAAAGCTTATTGAATTCCTCGATAGTTACTGTTTTTGTCTCAAGTTTCACCATTTCCTTAAGGATAATGTTGACTTTTTCTTCAAGGATCTTGTCGGCAATTTTCTTGGCATCTTCTTCCCTCTTAAGGGTCTCTTTTGCATAGTTGGTAACCTGTTCATCGGTGGCATAGAAGAGTCCATACTGCTGGAACTGGTACCTTGTTATCTTTTCGGCTTCCCTTTGAAGCTCCTCCTCAGTGATCTTGATTTCATTTGTCCTGGCCATCTTATTCCTGATAAGCTGCCATTTCAGGTCACTGGTGAAGGTGCCGAATTCCTTCTCAACCTGTTCTTCTGATGTTTTTTCATTTACCCTGAGCAACCAGCGTTTCAGAAATGCTTCAGGAAGTCCGAATTCTGATTTTTCGAGAGCCAGCTTCTTCAGATCTATTGATAATTTATACTCGCTTTCATTTCGCAGATTAGCCGTGATCTCCTCGTTGAGCCTGTTGAGGAATTCTTCTTCGGAATGAATGACCCCTTCGCCGTAGATCCTGTCGAAAAGCTCCTGGTTTAAATCTGCGGGGCTGAAGCGGCTTATCTCATTTATAGTGAACCTGAAATCGCCATCGATTTTCTCAACTTCGTCTTTCTTCATTTTCAGAAGACCGGCAATCTCATTATCATTCGGGAATGCCTTTCTAAGGTTAAAGTCAATTGAATCCTTTTCTGATTTTCCTATAAATTGGTTTTTGATTTTATTATCTTTGATCACTTCAACCGAAAGAGTGGTATCGTCAATCATAACTCCCCCGGGAAGAGGATTACCGGTTTCATCAAGAGCCTCGATTTTCCCCTTCAGAATGTCCTTTTCCTCAGAGATATCCGCTTTCCCTAATTTACCGTAACGGCGGGTATAATTTCCGAGATAGTCATTCTTCATCTTGTCATCTGCGGCAATCTCATAATAAGTGACCTTATTTTTCTTGCTTAGCTTTGTCTCAAAGGCAGGAGCAAGACCAAGGTCAAATGAAAATGTAAATGCTTCCTGAGTGTCAAAGTCAATTTTCTCATTCTCATCAATATGGGGCAGGGGATCGCCAAGAATCTCAATTTTCTCGTCGGTAAGGTATTTCTGTATATTCTCAGTAACAATTTTATTGATCTCATCAATCTGAACGGCTCTTCCGTACATCTTTCTTACAAGGCCGATGGGGACCATTCCCGGTCGGAATCCTTTAATATTGGCTTTTCTGCGATAGTCTTTCAGCACTTTTTCAACATTCGCGTCGTAATCAGCCTTTTCTATCTCTATTTTCACTACGGCATTCAGATCGTCATTATTTTCCCTGGTGATATTCATATTTTATTGTTTATTGAGTATTTAAAAAACCGCCGGAACGTGCATGTGGCAATCGTACAGGCGGCCTGTAAACTTGTGCGGATGAAGGGACTCGAACCCCCACGTCATTAAGACACAAGATCCTAAGTCTTGCTCGGCTACCAATTACGACACATCCGCGGAAAAATCAGCGCAAAAGTATAGAAAATAATTATTATTACAAAGCGAGGGTATTACCGGCGTAGTTCGAAGTTCTTTCCCAGGTAAACTCTTCTTACATGCTCATCTTCAGCAAGTTGAGATGAAGTGCCCGACATCAGAATACGCCCTTCGAACAGTAAGTAGGCCCGGTCGGTTATTGCAAGGGTTTCGTGAACATTATGATCGGTAATGATTATCCCTATGTTTTTACTCTTAAGACGGGAGACTATTTCCTGGATATCTTCGACGGCTATGGGATCGACGCCTGCAAATGGTTCGTCGAGAAGGATGAACTTTGGTTTGAGAGCCAGGGCCCTGGCTATTTCGGTCCGCCTTCTTTCTCCTCCCGAAAGCTGGATCCCCTTGCTTTTCCTGATTTTCAGGAGTCCGAATTCATTGAGAAGAGTTTCAATCCTTTCAGCCTGATCCCTTTTTGATAATCCCGACATCTCAAGCACCGCCCTGATGTTGTCCTCAACAGAGAGGTTCCTGAATACCGATGCCTCCTGGGCAAGATAGCCGATACCTCGGCGGGCGCGCTTATATACCGGAAGGGTTGTGATATCCTCATCCTCGAGGAAGATCCTTCCCTCCCGTGGCCTGATAAGTCCGACCATCATATAGAAGGAGGTGGTTTTTCCTGCCCCGTTAGGGCCAAGCAAGCCAACTATCTCGCCCTGCTCGACTTCGATGGAAACGTGGTCAACGACAGTTCTGTTACGATATTTTTTTACCAGATTTTCAGTGTATAGTTTCATTCCGTTGAAGCTCTTTATGCCTTTTCTGTCTTAGCCGAAGAGTCATCATTCATGAAGGCATCGTGCTCTTTCGCTTTTTGTTTTATAACCCCGGCCGAGATAAAGATACTGACTTCATAAAGAATAAGAAGCGGAACTGCGACGAGAGTCTGAGAAAAAATATCGGGAGGAGTTATAATCGCAGCCAAAACAAAAATAACGACAATAGCATGCTTTCTGTATTGCCTCATGAAAGAAGGAGTGATGATTCCGATCTTTGTAAGGAAGAATGCTACTATTGGAAGCTCGAATACAACTCCTGTCGCCAGGCAGATTGATGTCATTGTACCAATAAATGATCTGACATTTATCTGGTTAACCACATCGGCACTTATCTGGTAAGAGCTCAGGAAATGAATTGAAAGCGGAGCAAGCAGGAAATACCCAAAAAGGACACCAATGAAAAAAAGCAGGGAAGAGGCAAGAACTGCACCCCTGGCATGTTTTGCTTCATTTGAATGGAGAGCCGGCTTGAAAAAAAGCCAGAACTCACGTATTACAAAGGGAAATGCAACTATAAGTCCCGCCACCAGGGCAACCACGATATGAGTGGTAATCTGTCCTGCCATTTTAATGCTTATCAGGTTCAATTGTTTGGTATTAATGCATAAAAGATCCGGATTATTAAAATTAAATACCCCTGCCAGATAGTGCCCGAACTCACAAAACAACCTGTTGGAAATAAAAGTCGGATTTTTAGGAGCCAGAACGATTTTGTTGAAAAGTACATCTTTAAAGACAAATGCAACAATCATCATAACCACTATGGCTATTAAAGACCGTATAATGTGCCATCGAAGTTCCTCAAGATGTTCAAGAAATGACATCTCACCCTCCCTGGTCTTGCCTTTCCTCTTTTCTGTGGCCATTTTGTCCGACTATGAATGACTTTAAATTTAAGCCTGTAAAGATGATAAATCTTATTTTGCAAAACAATACCATTTCACATCCGGAGAAAAACCTTATACGGATTTTTATTTTTCATTATTGTTAATAATAAATCTTCCGTGTGAAAAATAATTTAATTAACTTTATATAAACTACAAAGTGACACACTTTGAAAACGGATAAAATAATCATTAGGGAAGAAAATGACGATTGATGCTGCAATACATGATTATTTAAAAAAGTATTTTGGATTCGATACATTTAAGGGTAATCAGGGACCAATTATAACAAATGTGCTTGAGGGTCGCGATACTTTTGTCCTTATGCCGACAGGCGGCGGCAAGTCGCTTTGCTACCAGCTGCCGGCAGTTATGAAAACCGGGACCGCAATTGTCATATCCCCTCTTATTGCGCTTATGAAGAATCAGGTTGATGCCATGCGCAATTTCAGCACTGATGACGATGTTGCCCATTTTCTGAATTCGTCGCTCACCAAGAGCGAGATTACAAGGGTGAAGAAGGATGTACTCTCCGGGAAGGCCAAACTCCTTTACGTTGCCCCGGAATCACTTACAAAGGAAGAGAACATAGATTTTCTCAGGAATATCGACATATCGTTCTATGC
>DAIUKI010000117.1:6403-7917 GCA_036848255.1 Bacteroidales bacterium
ACAAAGGAAATCATCAAGTATATTAAGAATAACGCCGGCAAATCAGGGATAATTTATTGCCTCAGCCGGAAAAAGGTTGAAGAGATGGCCGAGATCCTTAAAGTCAACGGGATAAAGGCTTTACCATACCATGCAGGAATGGATTCAGCAACACGTACCGCCAATCAGGATAAGTTCCTGATGGAGGAGGCTGATATAATAGTTGCCACAATTGCCTTTGGTATGGGAATCGACAAGCCCGATGTCAGGTTTGTTATCCATTATGATATCCCCAAAAGTCTCGAAGGGTATTACCAGGAGACAGGGAGAGCCGGCCGCGACGGCGGAGAAGGGAACTGCATTGCCTATTACAGCTATAACGATATAATGAAGCTTGAGAAATTCATGCAGGGAAAACCTATCGCTGAACAGGAAATAGGGAAACAGCTTCTGCTTGAGACTGTTTCATACGCCGAATCCTCGGTTTGCCGCAGGAAACTGCTTCTTCATTACTTTGGTGAAGAATATCATAAGGAAAACTGCGAAGCATGCGACAACTGCCTTCATCCAAAGTCGCAGTTCGAAGGAAACGAAGCAGTGGTAAGCGTTCTTGAGACAATCCTGGCAGTGAAGGAAAAGTTCAAGGCCGATCATATAGCAAATATCCTTGCCGGTAAAGTCACATCGGCTATCAAGTCATACAAACACCATAAACTCGAGTTTTTCGGAACAGGAGAGGACAAGGACGAAAAATTCTGGAATATGGTGATCCGCCAGGCCCTGATCGCAAAGTTCCTTGCAAAGGACATTGAAAATTACGGTCTTCTAAAGCTTACCGAAAAGGGGATGGAGTTTCTTGAAAAACCCACTTCATTCATGCTTGCAGAGGATCATGACTATGCCGATACCACTGATGAGGAAAATGCTTTTGGTGCAAGGACGGCAGCAGTAGATGATGAGCTTTTCAGCATACTGAAGGACCTTCGCAAAAAGATCTCAAAACAGAAAGATGTTCCTCCCTTCGTTATATTTCAGGATCCTTCGCTCGAGGATATGGCGATTCAGTATCCCGTTACAATCGATGAGCTTCAGAATATTTCGGGTGTCGGTGCAGGAAAGGCACAGAGATATGGACAGGAATTTGTTGATATAATAAAGAAATATGTTGAGGAGAAAGAGATAATACGTCCGCTCGACATGATTGTAAAATCAGTTGTAAACAAGTCGGGCATGAAGGTCTATATAATCCAGAGCATCGACATGAAGCGTCCGCTCGAGGATATCGCCGAGGCAAAAGGACTCGAATTGAATGAGCTGATTACCGAAATTGAAGCTATCGTAAACTACGGGACAAGGATCAATCTCGATTATTATATTGATATGGTTATTGATGAGGAGCGCCAACATGACATATATTCCTATTTCAGGGAAGAGGCGGAAACCGATTCGCTTGAAGAGGCAATCGCCGAACTGGGAAATGAATTTGAGGAAGATGAGATAAGACTTATGAGGATAAAGTTCCTTTCAGAGATGGG
>DAIUKI010000118.1:0-7905 GCA_036848255.1 Bacteroidales bacterium
TATAAATCCTTTCCGCATTTCCACCAATAATAAGTTCCCTTTCAGCCTGACTTTTAGATGCAATATAATCAACTATGATCTGCATTGTATCCAGGTACTCCGAAGCCAGTAAACACACCGGCCAATCCGAACCTGTCATCAGCCGTGACGGGCCAAATGAATCAAATATCACATCGAGATAAGGAACAAAATCACTCTTAATCCAACCTTTCCATTCTGCCTCGGTGACCATACCTGATAATTTACAGGATACATTAGGCTGTAATGCAAGCTGTTGAATACCCTCTTTCCAGGGTGAAAGTATTTTGTCTTTGATTAATGGCTTGGCAATATGGTCCAGGACAAATTTCTGATCCGGAAACTTCTTTACCAGTTGTACTGCAAAGGGTAAATGTCCTGGGAATATCAGCAATTCGTAAACAAGGTTGAATTTTCTGAGCAGACTGATCCCTTTTAAGAAACTATCCTGCAGCATAAACATGTCATCCGGCTCATCATGAAGAACATGTCTTACACCAACGAGCCCTGGGTCTGAAGCAAATTCTTCAATCTGGCTTTCCGCTTCAACGGAACACAAATCAACCCAGCCGACCACTCCCTTTATAAAATCATATTCCCTGGCAAGCTTTAAAAGCCATCTTGTCTCTTCAGGGCTCTGCCTTGCCTGAACAGCAATCGACCCGTCAAAACCCGATTGTTTTAAAAGAGGTAAAAGATCAGCCGGAAGAAAGTCTTTTCTTAATACTTTCATAGAATCTGAGATCCAGGAATATTCTTCCCGGTTATAGATCCAGAAATGCTGATGTGCATCGATCCGCATGATAATCAGGCAAATTTCAGAAGGATCTTCAGATGGTTTTCCGGTTCCTCTTCAAGCATCTCAAATCCGTGCTGTATATCTGCCGGATCCAGTATATCTGTCACAAGTGCATCGGGTTTAAGAGTGCCCTTCTCAAGATTATTTATAGTCTCAGCGAATTCGCCATGCGATACCCTTGATGTAAGTATGACAGCTTCCTTCCATATTAGTTCCTTCATTAGTAAAGGGACAGGTTCATCGCCCAGACCAAGTACACAAACTGTTCCTGCTCCGCGAATGCTTTGAATGCACCCGCGAACAGGATTAACAACACCCGGAATTTCCGAAAAATGGCCAACTGCTTCAAACGCAATATCAGCTCCCTTTCCACCGGTTATCTCCTTGATCCGGTCGACAGGTTTTTCTTTACCGGCATTTACCGTAAATATATCCGGAAAATGTTTTTTTGCCAGGTCAAGCCTTTTATCGAGAATATCGACCAGGATAACCGTATTAAGGGTTTTCGTCCTTACCGCCTGGAGTATGCTTTGTCCCACCTTACCGGCACCCCAGATCACAACAGTGTCGTCAGGCTTCACTCTGGCCCTGCTGCAGGCATGAAATCCGATTGACAGGATCTCGACCAGCGCTGCATGGCGGGCAGGAATGGAAGGATCGATCCTGTAGAGCATATTTTCCGGAACATTTATGTATTCCCCGAATCCGCCGTTCATATCAACCCCCAGAAGCTTCAGCGAAGTGCATGCAGGATAATGTTTTCTCTGACAGGCAGGACACTTACCGCACCAGATAATAGGATCGACTGCAACCTGGTCCCCAACATGGAAATTTTTAACCTCCTTTCCGGTTTCCGTTATTGTTCCTGCAAATTCATGACCGGGAATGAAAGGTATCGGGGACCTTGGATGAAATTCACCCTTGAAGATGTGCTGATCGCTGCCGCATATACCGGCAAAAGTCACTTTAATCAGAACTTCATTATCAGCTATTTGGGGCCGCTCAACCTGTTTCCATTCAAATCGTCCGTATTTTTCAAGAACTGCTGCATGCATTGAATTCATTTTTAAGGATATTAATGGTTTGTACTTGCTTATTCATCAATTATACAAAAGGGTACTCTTTATCGATAAGTCCCTGACTCTTCATGGTGGTGAAGAATTCAGCGGGGACCTCATTCTGAACTTCTCCGGCATTCCTTTTTACATGTTCAGGATTTGATGTATTGAGCGCAACCGAAGCCACAGCCGGATGGCTCAATCCAAACCGTATACAGGCGTGAGAGGGCCTGACAGAGTATTCGTCGCAAATCCTGAAAAAAGAATCTCTCCAGCTGAATATTTTCCTGAATTCAGGATTATCCGGATCAGCCCGCCGGTAATTGAAATAATCGCCGCCGGTAAGAAATCCGGCGTTGAAAACTGCCGAGTTAATTATAGTAACCCCCCTTTCATGCAGTTCTGTTATAAAGGAGACGAGGTCAGCGGGATGACTGAACAGAGTCAGGCTGTTGGCAAACATGGCCCAGTCAAGATCGATATCCTCTGATATCTCACGGATTACTTTCCATTCTTTTGCCCCTACCCCTATTGATATCGAATTATCTGACTTTTTTAATTCAAATAGGGCCTTATAAGCCCCCAGAATATCTCTGTAAAGTTTTTTCCTCAGTTCTGAATCTTTACCGGCACCTGCAAGGTATTCATCAGGATCATGTACGGAAAGCATCCGCGGACGATACTTTCCGCCAAGCAGCTGATTGCCCTGCTCCAGGCATGAGATAATTCCCCCGGCACTGATGGCCTGTTTTGCATCATGATGAATATCCATCCAGACTCCTTTTTCAAAAGAAGGTTCTTCAGTTTTAAGCTCAGTCCGGAGCCATCCCAGTTTATTACTGATAATCACCCTGCCTGGATCGGCATTAAGGGAAGTGAGTATTCTGCCCAGTTCTTCAAGGGCCAGACCTGCACCATATTTGCCTGCCGAATCAAATACAACCGGACCATCGACGGATTCGAGGCACTCACGCACTATTGACGTCTTCGTATCATTATTCAATGCACGGTAAAGGTTTCCGAGGGCACTTGTCCCAAACAGTATTGATGGAATTTTTACTCCTGAATTTTTTATCTCAGTGTATTTCATTTCACGCCGACATTGTAAATGGGCAAAAATCAATCAGTCATTGTCAAAGTTATATTATCATGTTGATAATTTAAGCATTAAACTAAATATTTTGAACCGTCACTCTTTGACGCGGGGGCAGGGCGTTTTAAATGGTCAATGATTAATATAATTTATCTATTGATTTTGATTGAGGGATAGAGTAATTTTATGTTATAAACATGAAAACCTTCTCTGTCTCTCACTAACCTTATAAAAACCCTCATTATGGAAAACCTGTTTCACAGCCAGACTCTCTGGGGAATTCTGATACGTTTCGCATTGGACCTGATTTCCCTGCTTATCCTGATACGCATCCTATATTTCAACTATTCCAAAAAGGAGAAGTTCTTTTTCACTTTTTTCCTTATCGGTATAATAGTTTTCTTCATTTGCGCACTGCTTAAGGATATTGGTATGGGCCTCGGGCTGGGATTCGGACTGTTTGCAATCTTCTCAATTCTGAGGTTCAGGACAAGGAATTTCAGTGTGAAGGATATGGCATATATCTTCACAACGATAGGAATTTCCGTAATTAATTCCATGAATATGCAGGAGGTTCCCATCTTCGGATATTTTATAATAAATACCATTATAATCGTTTCGGTATTTATCCTTGAAGAGCATCTGAGGAAAAACAGTTTTAGCAAATATTCGGTATCCTATGATAATCTTGATCTGCTAAAACCTGGGAGCAAAAGCAAACTTATCAAGGATCTGTCAGCAAGGACAGGGCACAATATTCTGAATGTCAAGGTCCGCAATCTGGACCTTAAGAAGGATGTGGCACAGCTCGATGTTTACTTCAAGGATTAATTTTATTTCATTTACTTTTTTTAACTTGTCGCAGATAAAATATAAGGCCAGACTTATGAGGAGCTCTCTATCTGTTATAGTAGCTGTCGTTATCGTGATCCTTTCAGGCTGTAAGACCAGCCAGGTTAAAATACAAAGAACCGCCGGGTATAATTTAAAAACTCCTGATGCGGCAATAGTTATGCCTGATGTTTTACATGAGATATCCGGAATTACCTTCCTTGATTCAAACACCCTTGTTTGTGTACAGGACGAGAATGGCATTATATTTTTTTATGACCTTACAAAAAAAGGGGTCATCAGCCGGAAGGATTTTTCCGGGAAGGGTGATTATGAGGGAATCGCACGGGTCGAGGATACAATTTATGTGCTCAGGAGCGATGGAACTCTTTTTGAAATAGCTGATTTTAAGTCCGATAATTCAACAGTTACATCTTTCGATACGGATATTCCCTCAAAGGACAATGAGGGCTTATGCTTTGATAAGGAGTCAAACAGACTGCTGATAGCTTGCAAGGAGAAAACCGGGAAGGGAGATCTGTCAAAAGACAACAGGTACATCTTCGGATTTGATCTGTCATCGAAAAAACTGACCGGTGAGCCTGTTTTTACCTTTGATGTTGACAGGCTCAAGGAATATGCAAAAGCCAACAATATTGAGCTCCCCCTGAAGAATGCGAAGAAGGGACTGGCTGTCGAGCCTGACCTGAAATTCCATGCCTCGGGAATTGCGGTTCATCCTCTGACAAACAAGCTCTTCCTGTTATCGGCAGATGATTTTATGTTATTTATATTTGATATGTCAGGAAATGTCGGGCATATGATCAGGCTGAATCGTGCCCTGTTACCTCAGCCTGAAGGAATAACATTCCTTGGAAACGGCGACATGCTGATATCCTCCGAAGGTGCCGGGAGAGGGCCCTCCGGATTGATCAGGTATAATTATCAGGCGGAATAAAACACCCTAATATCCCCAGCTCTTCATCACCTTAAGGTCTTCCTCAATGCAGGCCATCGGAGTTTTTCCCTGGTAGGATTCCTGTTCAATAATATAGACTTCGGTTCCTCCGATTTTTCTTGCGAGATCAAGCACTTCCCTTGCATTGACTATTCCCTTGCCAATGATTGTACTTTCATACTTATCGGTTCCTCCGGTGGCGGCTATTTCATCCTTGACATGAATATTTTCAAATCTCCCGGGATACTGTTTCACAACATCAATTGCCACGGCGCCGCCATTGTACAGATTGCCCATATCGAGCTGTACCACCACCAATTCCGGGTCCATGCTCTTCATCATTATATCGAAAAGCTTTTCGTTGTTCAGCTTTTCGCTGAATTCGAAATCGTGGTTGTGATAGCCGAACTTCATTCCCTGCTTTTTGCATAGTTCGCCACATTTATTGAATATATCCATATAATGCTTAAAGTCGTCATATGTCTTCCTCATGCTGTCATCCATCGAGGGACTGACCACATATCTCTGCTTCAGGACACCGGCATCTTCAACAGTATATTTCCAGCTGTCGGAGAAATCCTTTTTTGATTCATCCCAATGCTGTCTTCCCATAACAGTATGACCGCTTATCATATTAAGTCCGAGATCGTCGAGCACCTTTTTAAACTCAGCCGGTGCATACCCATAGAATTTTCTGTTTATATAATTGGCATGTTCAACGTATTCATATCCCATTTTGGCGACCTGGGTCAGGGAGCCAAGAGGATCCTTGTCCATTTCGTTGCGTATGGAATATAACTGCACACCGATTATGCTCTTGCTTTTTTTGGCAGCAAAAACCGATTCCGGCAGAAAAGCGGTGGCTGCAAGAGCCGCTGCCCCTGATTTGATAAATGTCCTTCGTGAAGTTTTCATCAATATGGATTAATTATGGTTTGTCTAAAAATAAGAAAAAATCCTGCGAAAGCAGGATTTTATAAGTATTCTTTTATCCGTTTCCAGTAAAGTTCCGTCATCGGTCCTGAGCCGTTCCAGGCTTTGGCTATCTTTTCCTGTTTGTATGGTCCGGTCCTGGAAGCAAAATAGAGATAGACTTTTTCTGATAACTGCGGGTCGTACATATCCGTCAAGACATAATTACTCCCTGTCCTTTTGTTATATTCATCAATTTTTATCTGGCGAATCTGAAATATTCCGACCGCATTTTCAAATTCATTGTAGGCTGAGGGATTCCCCATTGTTTCAACCATGGCTGTTGCATACATGAGGTCTGAAAATGGGTTGATGCCGGTTGATTCAGCAATTATGAATGAATTGGTTCCCGGGGCAAAAACCCTTAAGCCGGCAAGTAAAAATGAGGCGACAAATACTAATATCCTCAATCTGGAATTTCCCGGCGGTTTGGTTCTATTTAAATCCTTACCACCGAATATTCTGAGAGACTCCTCTCCTTTGAAATAATCCCTGCGGACTTTTCCTGAAAACGGTTTCAAAGGGTAATCTGAATTTGAATACTTTTTCAAAAATTTTCAGTTTTGGTACTTTAAAAATCTGATTCCTAAAATATTTCTGGAAAAGTATCTATGAGAAATTTAGTCATTTTTCTGAAATAAATAACCAGTTTTAATGACTTAGTTATTAACAATTCAGCAACAGATTAACTTTCCCTGAAATCCAGGTCAGATTACAAAGCAACAAAACCGGAGGCGGATTGTTCAAAGTGTCCAGCCCCGACGGTATTCACAATGAAGGTACTGGTCGGCTTCAGGCATGTTTGTAAAAGTGTATTTGTCAGGATCCCATTTCATAATCTCACCTCCCAGCTTTTCTTTTACCTCATTCCGCAATGCAATATTCCCGAGAAGAACCGTCTCGGTAAGAGGGCCGGCCCAGTCAAATTCCGAACCTGCGGGAGCACCTCCCTTGCAAGCAATGATCCATTCCTCCTCATGACCCGGCGATGAGGGAATATAAGGCGCCGGAGCTTTATATGACTCACGAAGCGAAGCCGGCAGGATAGTGTCATTCAGGATTTTGCCTTTGTCGCCCACATACAGTGTTCCCCCCTCTCCCATCTTCATTCCGGGATCGAGCTCCGGGATGAGAAGCGGCCTCAGTCCTCCGTCGTACCATGTAAGGCTTACAGGCGGCATTTCTTCCCGTGCAGGGAACTCATATTTTACAATAGATCCCGAAGGATATGTCTCCTTGTTCACAAGTGTAGAGACAGCCTGGACTGACAGAGGATATTTTAATTTCAGGGCCCGGAAGATCGGATCGAGCGAATGGCATCCAATATCCCCAAGGGCTCCTGTTCCGAAGTCCCACCAGCCTCTCCATTTAAACGGATGATAGGCAGGATGGTATGGGCGCATTGGGGCAGGGCCGATGAAAAGGTCCCAATCGAGGTAATCGGGTGTTGCAGGCGTTTCTGCAGGACGCGACACTCCCTGCGGCCAGTAAATCCTGAAGAGGCCGTTATTAGGCCGGTCGGTCCATACATGAACCTCACGGACAGGACCTATAACTCCGTCCCGGATCATTTCCCTGAGACGTCTTGGACCGTCAGCTGCCTGACCCTGATTGCCCATCTGGGTTGCAACCTTGAACTCCCTGGCTGCTTTTGCCAATGCTCTGGCTTCATAAACTGTGTGCGTAAGGGGCTTCTGTGTAAAGACGTGTTTACCCCGCTTCATGGCTTCCATACTTATCACCGCATGAGTGTGATCGGAAGTCGCTACGATGACAGCATCGATTTCTTTTTGCTGATCGAGCATCACCCTGAAATCTTTGTACTTTTTTGCAGCAGGATAGGTCTCAAATACCTTCAGGACCTGTCCGCTCCAGTCGACATCGCAGAGGGCAGCAATATTTTCTGTTTTTGCAACATTTGCCAGGTTGCCTCTGCCCATACCACCGATCCCGACTCCGGCAATATTAAGTTTATCACTTGGGGCAGTATGTCCGAGCCCGGCAACAGCATGGCGCGGAACAATTGTCAGTCCGGCAATTGTTATTGCGGAAGTGCCGAGGAATCCGCGGCGGCTGATGTTTTTTGAGGATTTTTTATTCATAATCAATAATTTACTGGTTAAGATTTATAATTAATTTATGTTGCAGGTTACTTGTTTCTGGTTGCTTGTTTATG
>DAIUKI010000119.1:0-5657 GCA_036848255.1 Bacteroidales bacterium
TTATGAAAAGTTTGGGAATTAAAAACCCTGATGAAATATTGAATAAAGAAATAAGCATGTGGAGTGATAAAATAAAATGTCCTGTTGTAGGTGTATTGAAAGATTTTAATGACAGGTCTTTTCGCCATTATCCTGCACCATTGCTAATTACCACAAATAGAACCATGTATAGCCAGGCAACAATAAAACTTGAAACGAAAAACATTTCTTCTACACTGCAATCTGTTAAAACCATTTGGGAGCAAACATTACCAGACTTTGTTTATGAATACAACTTTCTTGATGATAAAATTGCAGGTTTTTACAAACAGGAAAGACAGTTAGCGCAGTTATATGAAATTTTTGCAGCAATCGCCATCATCCTTAGCTGTCTTGGGTTATACGGTTTAGCCTTATTCATGGCAGTGCAGAGAACAAAAGAAGTTGGTATTCGTAAAGTATTCGGTGCCAGCGCATTCAAAATTGTTTATTTGTTTTCAAAAGAATTTATCATGCTCATTGCAATTGCCTTTGCGATTGCTGCACCCGTAGCCTGGTATTTCATGCACAACTGGCTCCAGAATTATGCTTATCGCATCATCATCAGTTGGTGGCTATTTGCTTTAGGCGGGTTTGTTGCAATAATTATTGCACTAGCAACAATAAGTATCCAGTCAATTAAGGCTGCATCTGCAAACCCGGTGAACAGCCTTAGCTCTGAATGAGCTTCGGCTGGCAAAAGGAAAGCGGCCAATCTCAACCCGATAGATGCACTGAGGTATGAATAAAAGATCATTTTCAACAGTGGATAGTTCTGAATACTTAAATTTGTAATGAGATTTGTTTGTTAAAGAAATAATGATAAAAGAGACAAAGGAAAATTCCACCAGGATTATAGTCCACATCCTGGCTTGGGCTGTTATTCTGGGATTTCCAATTTACTCAGCGATAAGGTTCAGGATGGGAAATAATTTCCTTGTTACCTATTATACCTTTGCTGCAATAAATGCCTTAATTTTTTACACTAATTACCTGTTCCTTATACCAATGCTATTCTTTGGGAAAAAAAGGTACAGATATTATGTTGCTATACTTGCTCTTGTTTTATTCTTTTATTTCATATCTGATTTCGCCAACAAACAGATTTATAGTTATATATCTAAAAAGGGTAACTCAGAACAGGTTAACGCGCCACCACTTGATAACCAGGGCCGGATACAATTACCACCTCTAAGAAGACGAAGGATAATTATAGCTGTGCCTAATGCATATACCCTGGGGTACATGTCATCTTCACTTTTTATGATATTTCTTTCACTGGGCCTCAGGGTGCTTGAACGTCAGTCAAAAATTGAAAAAATGCAGGAAGAAATGGAAAAGGCAAAGCTTAATGCAGAGGTTGCACTCCTGAAAAACCAGATCAGCCCGCATTTCTTTTTCAACACCCTGAATAATATCTATTCTTTGATAGGCAGAAATAATGAAGACTCAAAGAATGCCGTAATAAAGCTATCGAAACTGATGAGATATCTCCTCAATGAATCAGGCCAGGACAACAAGTTGCTAAGTGATGAGATTGAATTCATGAACAATTATATTGACTTAATGAAGCTGAGGATAGGCGCTAAAACTAAACTTAACGTTAACTTCCCGACTGAATACAAAGATCAGATGATCCCATATTTGCTTTTTGTTTCATTAATTGAAAATGCGTTCAAATATGGGATTAGTGTACAGGAAGAATCTTATGTAAGTATTAGTCTCGCATGTGGAGAAAATAACATTTTATTTAAATGTGAAAATGGTTTGCCGGAAAGTAATTATGGGTCCATCTTTGCATCCACGGGAATTGGCCTTGAGAATTTAAAAAAGCGTCTGAGTTTACTTTATCCAAAAAGGCATGAACTTGAAATCAGCAGAACCAAAAATAAATTTGAGGTAAACTTAATTATTCAGTTATAAAAATGATAACTGTAATTGCAATAGATGATGAACCATTGGCCCTTCAGTTGATTGTAGATTATATTCAGAAGACACCGGATTTGATGTTAGCTGGACAATTCGAAAATCCTTTGGAAGCAGCACAATATATAAGCAAAAACCATATCGAGATTGTTTTTACTGACATCCAGATGCCTGGTTTGAATGGAATTGAATTCACGAGGTCGATGATTAATGGCCCTGTCGTGATTTTTACCACAGCTTTTGCTAAATACGCGATAGAAGGCTTTAAACTCGATATTGCTGATTATCTTCTTAAACCTTTCACATATGAGGAATTCCTAACTTCTGTTCACAAAGCTGAAAGGATGATAAGATCAATTGCGAAACCAGCAGATGATGTTCTGTCGAACAAGGACTTCCTGTATCTGAAGTCTAATTATAAGATCAAAAGATTAAGATTCAATGACATTCAGTACATAGAAGGATTTAATGACTATGTAAGGATCTATGCCGTTTCTTCCATTGAACCTATCCGGTCCCAGATCACACTGAAGGTCCTAGAGGCCAAACTGCCTGCAGGTAAATTCATGAGAGTTCACCGCTCGTTCATAGTGAATCTTCAAAAGGTGGATACCATTGACAGGGGCAGGATTGTATTCGGTAAGGTATATATCCCTGTTGGCAATCAGTATAAGGAGAAATTTGAAGACTATCTAGGAAAGAACTTTTTATAGCTCAGGGGTTGTGAATTTAATGATGAGTAGGCTAGATGAGCACTGGTAAGGCTAACTCATAAACCTTGTTGCAACTATTGTCCGTTAGGGGTACTGAAAACTGAGCGAGTGTGGGAGTCCCGAAAAACACAAATAATAGATTTGTGTTTTTCGAGGATCCTCGAAAATCTAGGATTTTCGGGACGGGAGCGAAGGAATTAATAAGTTCAGTTTTTTATTACATTAAGATGATCCAATAGTACAAAGCCCTCAGGTGAAATGCCGATTGTGTTATCACCCTTTTCTATAGGCACGGTAACACGTTCCCAAACCCATGACCCGGTATTTCCTGTATTCCAGAATTCAATTTCACCTGCCTTTTTCCCATTGATTTCCACGGGTGATGGAAATACCTGTTCGCGTTTAAGTGTATATCTGAATTCAAGGATATAGCTCCCCGTTTCAGGGGCATTATAAGTCCATTTCACCTGATGCCGCGCATCACCGACCTTGGTTTCCAGGTAACCTTCCCCGGTAAAACCCTCCACCTCAGACTTTAAAATCGATACCAGGTAATCCGCCTCTTCCGCTTCCAGTATTGTTCCTCCTGTTGTGGGTTGCATTGATGGCAGATTAATCTGACCTCCATTGGCGATCACATCGAACAAAGCCCAGTCAAAATTTTTTCTCCAGTCAACAAAACCCACTCGGTTGGTCCATAACGGATTGTGGTAATTGGCTGTAGCGATTGCCGCGTAATGCCTCCAATATCCTGCAGAAACATTTAATTCTTCAATAACTTTCTCATAACATTCTCTATCAAGCGATTCACGAAAGAGAGCAAGGAAGGTAGCACCCCGAATTTTATGGGCAAAATATTTTCCTAACCAGGCAATGGTTTTAATATCATCAATGGTTATCCGCAGGTCTTTGTCGATCTCCATGCTTTGCTCATCAGCCCATTTAAGGGCATGGTCGGCATTCTGAATGATTTTTTCAGCTACCTGAAATGGCGTTTCACCTTCAGTTTTGGCGCCGGTAAGGTATGATTTAGTGTAGTCAGGAATAGAAATATTCCCCGTACCTTTGTGAGGTTCCAGGGTAATAAACCGGTTTACATCGTGGAATCCCGAAGGTGTGCCAGCAACAAACGGGCGGGATTGACCGGATTCGATATACCACTGAAAATCGAGAGCCCCCCAGTGAAAACCAGTGACCCATGGATAAATCATGGATGCACGCTGCCATGCATCAAACATTTCCTGTGCATTTAACGCCGGGAAATGGTATTGAATGGATTCGACAAAACGGTCGTTGTTCATATCCGGGTTATACCCAAGCCGACCCCAGCACATCCACTGATACCAGTGTTTTACAATTTCAATCTCCCGTGGTTCGGAACTGTATTTACCCAGAAATTCCCTGCCCCAGACGTATTGATCCGAACCGTAATAATAACCTTCAGTAACATCGTAGGGAATATTTTTTATGAAGTCCCTGACAAAATCCGGTGCTCCCCACCTGAAATAAAAAATATCGTCGTTTCGAAGGGTCCATAGTGTTTTCAGGTTTTCGCTTTTAATGTCTTTCACAAAATTTTGATGAAAGATTTGATTTCCAGAGCTGTAAACATGTGCCTGTGCATACTTAAAACTGAAAACAAAGTTGATGTTTTCATTCTTCAGCACTTCTTTAAAAATTGCGGTGATCTCCTTAGCTTGAGTTTGATGCTGTCGGTGAATGAGGTTAATTTTCCGTCCGGGCTGTTCTTGCAGTGCATCAAGTACTCCCTGTCCATAAGTAGCAAAGGCCCATTCTTCTTTTTGTATCGTTGTATAATCATACATGTTTTCACCGGTAGTGAGCCCTATTCCGGCAAGGTCAGGATAAGTGAGCACCATCTGTTTTATGCTTTTCCGGAAATAGTCGGTGGTAACGGTGTTTTCGAGTTTATCGGTAATACCGTATTTCCCATCGGTTCCGTACACAAAAATATTCCAGGTTACAATGAAAAACTGGACATTTCGCTGCTTGCCATAGGCCATCACTTTACGCCAGAATTCAATCTTATCATCAATGCTGATTTTTTTGATAACCTCATAATTATTCACAATTTCCGGGGAATCAAATCCCCATCCATTTAGAGAATAATTTTCCAACCATTCCACTGTGCTTTTGCGAACATCATCCAATGCAACCTCCGGATATTCGGGAACTTTCACCATCGATGGGAAAGGATGCATGTTCCATAACGAGATGGTGTTGTAACGATAACGTGCAAGGTTATCAATATACTCTTTCCAAAATTCGAAATTCCACATTTCGGCAACATTATTTTGAGCTGCATCCGAAGGTTCTGTATAGGTTGGGGTTCTAACATCCAGCGGAATATTAAACTTGGTTCCCCTGACCTTCATATACGGGTTTTGCAACTGGTTTTGAATGGCATCAATTCCCCGAACCTTAATGATTTCGGCAACTTCAAGGCCACCGTACATTACCCCCGCATCATCTTTACCTGCTATCCAGATGGTTTTGCCATTCCCTTTACTTTTGTGAACAATAAAACCTTCACTTTTTAATTTTTCAAGATCGTTAATCACCAAAGCATCTAAAAGTTTCAAATTGGCCTTATCGCCAATATTCAGCAGTACGATATTATGCTCAATATCTTTCAATTGGCTGATTTGTGAAACAGGCAGGACAACTGATTCCTGCCCTTTTTCATTAAGCGAAGTCTGTATTTCACCAACGGCAAACTGAATTTGCTTTGAATCGTTATTGGTAAACAATCTGACGTTGTTTTTTGCCTGCGAAGGAAGGCTGAAAAACAGGAATAATAAAACCACCAGGGGAAAATCTAATAACTTCATTTGATTTGATCTGTATTATTCAAGTTATGATATTTGCAACTTAATTGCTTTATTTTAATTTTACCCGGTTGCACAATATTAATAAAACCAATGATGAAATTTATGAAAAAATTATTGTCTTTTCTGTTCTTCATATTCCTTTTTTCTG
>DAIUKI010000119.1:5757-7889 GCA_036848255.1 Bacteroidales bacterium
ATGAGCAGGAAGATGGTTGGCGAAGCCTGTTTAACGGGATCAACCTTGACGGTTGGAGCATTGCCTGCAGAAAGGAGGATGAAGGTAAAAATTTCTGGAAGGTAGATAACGGAGCCATCGAGTGTAATTCAATAGGTAACCCAGATCACAATTATGTCTGGCTGGTTACAAATGAAGAGTTTGAGGATTTCCAGCTGCGGCTAAACTTTCAGGCTTTCAAAGAATCCAAAGGAAACAGTGGCGTGCAGTTCAGGAGCCGGTACGAGCCTGAAGTCAGAAATGGCGGTTGGCTTAATGGACCTCAGGTTGATATTCATCCTCCTGCTCCTTTCAGGGCAGGATTGATCTATGATGAAACAGATGGCGTAAACAGATGGATTTATCCATCAATGAGAAATTATGAAATAGCGGAAAAGGATGTCCCAATAACAGCTCTTGAGACTATACTGGTTTATGCCGACGAAGATCAGGATGCCTGGAACAGTATGGAGCTTATATGCAAGGGCATGAAGATAAGGACCTTTATAAACGGTCGGGAAATCTCGGTTTTTGACGGGACTGGAATTCTCGACGACTCCCTTCATCAACAAAAAAATGTGGGAAGAAAAGGGAAAATTGCACTTCAGCTTCATACTTCAGACGAGTTGCGGATTAAATATAAAAATCTATTTATCAGAAATTACTAATTTTTCAAGGTAAGCCTGGCCAAAAGGTCACAATTAAATATCTTGAGAAAACTATTTTACTGAGGATGAGTAGGTAAGCCCATTGCTGGCTCCGAATCTCCTGAAGCCCCAAGTTTAAAGACCATGAACTGCTGATTTTCTTCCGAGTAAGGCCTCCATATCTCTTTGTCCTTTCCATTAGGATCACCGTATTTCACAAAATTCGTCCATGCATCGACCATATAATCCGATAATATGTAATCTCCTTCCGTAAAAGGTCGCCAACAATTACCAAGCGTATGAAAGACATACCACAACTCGGCTGAGTGAAAAGCCCCTGCACTATCTCCGGGCAGTGCACGTGCAAATTCATAAGCATAAGCTTTTCCACCATTCTCCTCGCGAAGATTGCAAAATTGTCCTAAACCGTTCTTCATCCCCACCATATCATCCTTATTATAACCAATAATATATGGGATATCCGCTATCTTGTCAGCACCTGCAGCTTCGCTGAAATTGCTTGTTAAAACATACCCGTCTATCACAGGTCCCATCATTCCCCCTCTTCTTTCCTTCCTGGCACGGTTCATAAGAGCCAAAATATCCTCCGATGAAACCGCACGCATGGCTTCCAGATTATTATAACCGCCAAACTCCATAATATCTTTGCCTGCCTGTTCTGCATCCGTCAATTGGCCTCCGCCCAGCATAGATCTATCAGTGACACCACCTCCGCTTTGCATAATCGCCTTTTGCATCAAGTCTTTTGATAAAGGTGAAGTGACAAGGGCTTGTACGCTCATTGCACCAGCACTCTGCCCAAAAATGGTAATGTTCTTCGGATCGCCACCGAATTGTTGTATGTTGTTCTTAACCCATTTTAATGCGGAAATCTGATCTAGAATACCGTAATTTCCTGAGGTGCCATTAGGATTCTCAGAAGAAAGGTCAGGATGCGCAAGGAAGCCAAAAATATTAAGCCTGTAGTTTATTGTAACGAGAATTACTCCATGTTTCACCCACTCTTCACCACCCAGAAACTGCTTTTCATAACTGTAACCGGAAGCAAAAGCGCCGCCATAAATATACATCGCCACAGGCAATCCAGCATTCTTTTTCCCAGGTGCCGGAGTACAAATATTCAGATAGAGGCAGTCTTCACTGGTTTGATGGCCATCATCAGTGAAAAATTCTTTGTAATAGAAACTTCCAGGCTGACGAGGAGGTTGGATGGCTGCAGGTCCGTAAGTATCAGCCACTTTAACACCTTCCCATGGATTTACTGGCTGGGGTGGTTTCCAGCGCAAGTCTCTGACCGGAGGTGCTGCATACGGTATACCTTTATAAATATACACACCCGAAGTTTCTGTCGGAATACCTTGTATCTCCCCGCCTTCAATTTTCAAAACAGGATTTTTACTGACATTAAAAGACGTTATTATAATCAAGATAATACTAGTAATTATT
>DAIUKI010000120.1:0-7872 GCA_036848255.1 Bacteroidales bacterium
CTGATCGGGAAACTGGTGGGTGAACCTTTTTACAAACTGTTCGGCCTGAATCCTTTAAAATCGCCTCTCACAAGTTTCACAATAGGACTTGATTCTCCCGAAATTATAAAACAGAAAGTTGCCGAGGCAGAACCCTATAAAGTACTGAAAGTGAAGCTGGGGAGAGATAATGACAAGGAAATGGTGGAAGTTATAAGGTCGATAACGGATAAAACATTGTGCGTGGATGTCAACCAGGGATGGAAGGACCGTTCGTATGCACTGGAAATGGCAGGATGGTTAAAGGAGAAAGGAGTAATATTCCTCGAACAGCCTATGCCGAAGGAGATGAAGGATGATATAGCCTGGCTGACTCAAAAGAGTCCTCTACCCATTGTTGGTGATGAAGCAATTCAGAATGTTGCAGATCTCCTGAGCAACAGGGATGTCTATTCCGGGATAAACATCAAGCTTATGAAATGCGGGGGGCTTAATGCCGCCATGAAAATGATAAATGTGGCAAGGGCTTTCAACATGAAAGTGATGATCGGTTGCATGACCGAGACTTCGTGTGCCGTTACCGCTGCGGCGCAGCTATCGCCACTTGTCGACTGGTGCGATCTCGACGGGAACCTTCTGATCAGCAACGATCCGTTCGAAGGGCTCCGGATTGTTGACGGGCAGGTAACGCTTCCTGGTAAGCCCGGAATTGGAGTGATAAAAAAATCCTGAAAAATGAAAAAGAATTCTTGTCTCTGGTTATTTATTTTGATTTTTTCTGTTGCTTCAACAGCACAGAGGAACCAATCTGTTAAGCTGGATTCCATTTTGCCGGTTCGCGGGTTTTGTATTTCTGCACCCCAACCTGCAGTACTTGCTGAATTTATCAAGTTTATTGATGAAGAACTTGCGGTCCGGAAGGTCAATACACTTATCCTGAGGGTAGATTATAACTATCAGTATGAGAGTCACCCGGAGCTGAGGGATTCAATAGCCCTATCGAAGCAGGATGTAAAAAAGCTGGTTGCCGCCTGCAGTAGAAATAATATCAGGATAATTCCCCAGGTAAACCTGCTGGGTCATCAGTCATGGGCCGGAACGATCGGGAACCTGCTAAGGGAATATCCCGATTTTGATGAGACCCCACTGGTCAAAATGCCTGAAAAATATGTGTGGCCGAATGCCGACGGATTATACTGCAAAAGCTATTGCCCCCTGCATCCCGGTGTTCATAAGGTTGTTTTTGCTGTTGTCGATGAGATATGCGATGTTTTTGAAGCTGATGCGTTCCATGCAGGAATGGATGAGGTTTTTTATATCGCCGAAAGGGAGTGTCAGAGGTGTTCAGGCAGGGACCCGGCTGAATTGTTTGCCGGTGAAGTAAGAAAAATTCGTGATCATCTTTCCCTGAGCGGAAGGGAATTATGGATCTGGGGCGACAGGCTCATCGATGGAAAAACGACGGGACTTGGTGAATGGGAAGCAAGTTTCAACAATACCTGGAGGGCTGTGGATATGATCCCGAAGGATGTCATTATCTGCGACTGGCACTATGAACGTCCCGATCAGACCCCGGTTTACTTTGCGATGAAGGGCTTAGGAGTGGTTACCTGTCCGTGGCGAATGCCCGGCAATGCGGTTTTGCAGGTGCAGGATATGGTGAGATTCAGGGAGCATTCCACTCCTGAGATGAAAGAAAGGTTCATGGGGATGGTTCAGACAGTCTGGTCCGGCGCCGGGCAGTTTCTCGAAAGCTATTACGGGCGGAGAAAAGAGGAGGGTAAAAATACTCCTGTGAGCTGTTTCAGAGCCCTTTTTGATGAAATAAAACGACTGGAATAGGATTATTGTCCGGAACTTCTGTAGGTTCTTGTCATTGAATTGGGGATAACAATGACAAAATCGGCTTTCCCCAGGGATTCATCATCCATATTATCAATATCGTCCTGCATGACTGTTGTAATTGTAGAAATCTTCAGTCCCGGACTATATTTGTTAAGATACCAGATTATTCCCATATACCTATCGGAATGATAGCTTCCGTTATAGTGAATTACTGTCTGGGAAGGCTGTCGATATTTAACAATTGAACTGGCCATGGTGGCATCCTTAATTGCCTGTGCCCTGGGAAGATTTTCATTCACATTTTTTGTCATTGGCCCGGCAATTGCAGGTCCCATCGACAGCATATCCTTATAGCAGGGTAGTTCCGGGTCATATTCCAGAGGAAGGGAAGCTATGTATTTCAGCGCCTCAGGTGATAGACCAGACAATGCTTCGAATCCCCCGGAAGCAACTGCCGTAGCATATCTTCGAGGGATATTTGAGGCAACGAATTTAAGCTCCTTCTCTTTGGCAAAATTCAGAAGAGGCTTATAATCGGTTCTGTAATTTGTCCATAATCTTACTTCGCTTTCAAATGATGATTCCTTTATTTTCCCGGCCAAATATTCATCAATAAGGAGTTGGTTATCTGTTTCGAACATTTCGGCAGCAAGGATAAGATCCTTTCCCTTTTTGGAATGCAGATCCTTTGTGATCTCATATTCAAGCCAGTGTGCAATTGGATTATCATGGAGCTCTCCGAAAAAAACTACATCAGCTTTCAATGAAGCCTTAAGTATATCTCCATAATCAGCTTTTTTCCCTTCACCTGTAAAGATTTTGTAAGCTGGTCTATCCTGTGCAGAAAGATTAAGTGTCAGGTTGATAATAAGAAAGGAGAGTAAAAGTTTCATATATGTCTGTGATTTGATAAGAGCCTATCTGCCTTCAAAGGAATAAAAAAAGGCGATATATTTTACATCGCCTTTTAAACATCATAAATAATACATTATTTTAACCCGAACCTGTAACTGAACTTAACCAGAAAAACATTTTTCAGAGCATAATTATCATCATCCCTGAACAGATCGCGGTTAAACAGGTTACCCATATCATTAAAATAATCCATGCTGCCAGTCGGATTATAGCCGCTACGTGTCTGGCTCCAGACAAGGTAGACTGAAGAGCCTGGAGAATATTCCCATCTTACAACCAGGTTGGAAAGGAATTCCTTGACATTAAAGTCACCTGTGTCGAATGTGTAATCGATTGTCCCATCCATATTCTCATCAATCTGATTATACCCGTCCTGAGGAGTCAGTTCTCCGTTGGAATAAACATGGAACCTGTCGTGATACTCATCAGCAACCGGATCGGTGATATATTTAAAGTCATAATACTTTCCTGATGCCACAAATGGCTGGCCCCAGTACTGAATTGTGAGATCAGGGCTAAGGTTCAGGTTCACCCGAAGTGAAGTGTTGATTGTTTTTCTGTCAATACTGGAGAATATGTACCTGTCATCCCCATCATTGTCCGTCTGTGTCACATACTGTAGTTCATTATATGATGTTGAATATCCGGGACTCAGGGATATTCTCAGGTAGTTGGTCGGTTTGTACGAGAAATCCAGGCTTGTATTGCTGCTACTGGAATAGTTTTCAAAACCCCTGTTGACATTTGTATAAAACTCCAGTCCGAGCTTTTTCCTGTTGTCGGTTGAAAAGCCAATCCGGGCATGAAATCTTCCAGGTGTTTTCATTGCCGGCCCTCCGCGAAGAAAGCTTGGATCCATGGCGTTTGTCGAAATGTTTCCGCCCGTCCAGATACTCCAGTAGTTTTTCAGTGTCATGCTGGCATTTCCCTCAAGCCCGTTCTGAATATTCATTCCACCGAAATTATAAATTGAATAGATGTCACCATTAATGTTGAAATTCCTGTAGATACCTTTTGGCTCCCACTGATTATAGCCGACCCAGAATATCGGCATGATCCTGTCGGCCTGTTGCAGATAACCCAGGTCATTGATCTCGAATCCCGGTGTTTTCCATAAAACGACTCCCATGAGGTTAAAATGCCCGTCATTTTTGGAGATCTGTATCTTGCCTCCGGATCCGGTAAGTGATGTCCGGTCAGGATCAAATTCGGCATAATTTTTATCGGGCCGCTGGAAATATCGGGCCGACGATTTCTGGGTTAATTCCAGAGCCTCCCTGGTACCGGCAACCTGGCTTAAAGCCGTGTTAAGGCTGAACTGCCATTTTTTATCCTTGAAATACTGTGTAAAATCAATTCCTCCCGAAAAGGCTGATTTATGCATGTAATCATCGAGATTTGCATCGAGGTTCCGGTTGGTACCCGTAAAAATCCCTCCCACTATTGTCTTGCCTTCATTAAAATCCTTCTGGACCCTTCCCACAACATAGTTTGTAAGGGGTTCAACCGTTTCATAGGTTCTTTCACCACCATTATCAATTTCAGCTTTTTCCTCCCTTGTAACGGCTTCCACGAATCCAACCGACAGACCGTTCTGAGATTTCCCTGTAAGCTTGGCTGCCCCGATAATTGATGTAAAATTCGGTACGTCAGCGTACATGCCGTCATCAATGTCGGGATAACCCTGGGGTCTGCGCCCGATACGCCGTGAGTAGAACAGATTGTCGTTGCCAACATCCCCGTCGCCTATTCCGATATTAAAATTGGTTATGTTCTTTCCTTCAATGAAAAAGGGCCTTCTTTCGCTGAAAAATGTTTCGTAAGCTGAAAGGTTTACCTCGGAAGGATCAGCCTCGACCTGACCAAAATCGGGATTAATCGTAAGGTCCATTGTCATATTGTTCGTGATACCTATTTTGGCATCAATACCTCCATTCAGGCCGTACTTCTTTCCTTTTTCCATAAAAGGATTTCCCGATTCAGCCTTGAAAGTCTCCAGTTTACCTACAGTATAAGGGGTGACATCAAATATCTTCCTTGGTTTTATCTGCTCGAGGCCTGAAAGTTCCCCAAACAGATGTACCAGTCCCGGGGCATCTTTGGGCATGTGCTGCCAGAAGCTTGTTTCGTTCTTTCTGTAAAGGACCCTTGCAACCTCAAGACCCCAGGTATCACCGGAATTCTTTTCAAATCTCACCTGGCTGAAAGGAATTTTCATTTCGGCAACCCAACCTTCATCATTCACTGATGTCTCTACCCACCAGTTGGGATCCCAGGAGGAATCCTCGCTTTCACCGTCGTTTGTGAACACCAGGTCGTATTTGACACCGCTTGAGGTTATACCAAAAAGGAAACCAGTTCGCAGGTCATGAAAACTGTCGAAAATAATTCCTACCAGGTCCCCGTCAGGATTATCGCGCCGTGTGAGCCGGTTTACAATACTGTCGGGACTTGTATCATATGCCTTGAATGCTGCATAAAGGTTATCGTCGTCAAAGAGGATTTTGAATTCAGTCCTTTGTGATACCTTACTTCCATTGTATGGTTCATACTGGGTAAAATCATCTGTCCAGGTTCCTTCTTCCCATGCATTATCATCAAGCATACCGTCGATTGTGGGTGCTATCGTCAGTCTTTCTGCCTTATACTGTTTCTTTTCGGTCGTCTGTCCGGTTACGGCCGGTAGTATAATCAGCAGGGTAATAAGTGAGATCAAAATTCTTTTCATGTAAAAACAGGATTTGGGATGGTTCTGATTAAAGACGGACAAGAACCGTTACTGATGCAAAAAACGTGTTATTAATAATCATTTTAAATTTCTTATGGCCATTTCAAAGCATTTATACCCCTGTAATTATGTTAGAAATAATAAAACATATATCTTAGACTAAAATCTAAAGACTATGGTTTCACGCAGATCATTTATTTCAAAAAGCGCTGCTGTTGCAGCAGGCGCATTATTTGCTCCCCCGGTTTTGGGTCGTAATTTTTTCTCTGCAGGGATTTCACCCCTGAACGGTAAAAAAGTGCTTCTTGTGTGGGGAGGATGGATGGGACACGAACCTGATAAATGCCGCGATATCTTTTTGCCCTGGATGAAATCGGAGGGAGCAGAGGTGACAGTGTCAGATACGCTCGAGGCATATACAACTTATAATTTAAAAAATGATTTTGACCTGATTGTCCAGACGTGGACCATGGGGACTATAACAGGCGCCCAGGAAAAGGCATTGCTTGAAGCCGTAAAGTCAGGTACCGGAATAGCAGGCTGGCACGGAGGACTGGGAGATTCCTTCAGGAACAACACCGAATACCAGTTCATGGTGGGAGGACAGTGGGTCGCTCACCCGGGTGGAGTTATCGATTACAGGGTTAACATTGTGGATCGTAAGGATCCGGTCACGAAAGGGCTTGATGATTTTGACATGCATTCAGAACAGTACTATGTGCATGTGGATCCGAACATTAAGGTCCTGGCCACTACAACATTCAATGATAAAAGCGCCGATTGGATAGGAGGGAACGTAATTCCGGTGGTCTGGAAGAAATTCTACGGGAAGGGCAGGGTCTTCTATTCCTCACTGGGTCATGTTGCAGCGGATTTCAATGTGCAGCAGGCCCTTGAGATACAGAAAAGGGGCATCCTCTGGGCCTGTATGAGCAAGTATGAGCCGGCTGAAGAATGGAAACAACCTGTTTACGATAAATCCAGATAAGTTCTAAGACCCCTAAATCCCCTAAAGGGGACTTAAAGAAATATTCCAGGAGCCCCCTTCAGGCCTGTCCTGACCGAAGCGTCAGGGGGGTTGGGGGAAAAGAATTAATCATAGAGTTTGATAAACTCGTATGAATTTCCGGTATAATCCAGGAATCGGAGGAAATCGGATTTTGAGACGATTATCGAGGCTGTATTTACATTGGGATGAAATGCCAGGCGATCGGATTCACTCAGCTTTTCATCAATGAACAAATGGACATGTTTTTCTGAATCATTTATCAGTCCGAAAGGAGATACAGATCCGGGTTCAACCCCCAGATATTTTATGAGCCGCTGATCTGAAGCAAATGAAAGCTTCCCCTGGTGAAGGCGTTTCTCCAGATCATGGATATCGAGCTGACGAAGATGCTCAAGGATCACCAGGTAATGCCTGTTACCCTTATGGTTACGGAAAAAAATATTCTTGCATCTCCCGGAATTATAATCCTTCCAGTGGGTCATCGCATCCCCGATAGTAGCCAGAGGAGGATGCTCGTGATACTCGAAGGATATCCCAAGTTTACCAAGAAGTTCATATAGCCCAGGTTGTCCTCTCATTTTTACTAAATCAAGGTACTTATTGCTGGTTGCTGGTTGCCAGGTGTTTTTAACCAGAAACCAGTAACAAGTAACCAGCACCTTATTCATTTTAATAAGTCATCCTTATCTTCAGATAAATAACCAACATCTTCCAACAGGTTATTCTTTTTGTAAGCCTCAACTGCAAGCCGGTCGCACACTTCATTCTCCGGATTGCTGGCATGTCCCTTTATCCATACAAATCTTACCTTATGCTGTCTGTAGACCTTAAGGAACCTTTTCCAGAGGTCCGGATTTTTCTTCTTTTTGAATGCCTTTGATTCCCACCGGAACACCCATCCCTTCTCGACAGAGTCAGCCACATATCTTGAATCGGTATATATTACCACACTGCTTCCGGAAATTTTAAGTGATTCAAGACCAATGATCACTGCCAGCAGCTCCATCCGGTTATTTGTAGTGAGCCTGAATCCTTCTGATTTTTCAAGACGATGCTTTCCGTAGATCAGGATGGTTCCGTATCCTCCCGGCCCAGGATTCCCGCTGGCTGCACCATCAGTATAAATTGTAATCTCACCTGGCATTAATCAGTGTTATCCCTGTATTTGTAAGAAAAAGCTTTATGGCAATTGAAAGCAGGATGACTCCAAATACCTTTTTAAGGATACCGAGGCCGCTCTTGCCAAGTATTCTCTCAAAGAAGGATGTCAGACGAAGGACAAGATAGATGATCCCCATGTTAAGAACCAGGGCGATAAAGATATTAATTGTCTGATATTCAGCCTTGAGTGAAAGAACTGTTGTGATTGATCCTGCTCCTGCTATCAATGGGAATG
>DAIUKI010000121.1:0-7868 GCA_036848255.1 Bacteroidales bacterium
ATGTTGGTGTCATAGGGAAGGATGCCTTTAAACAAATGGTCACTCAACTTGATGATGCAGGGATTGAACTAGACAATGAGGCAATGAGATGTCTCATCCTTCGTCTTATAAGAAATATCCGCAATATGGGCATGGTTATAGAAATGCTTGAAAGTGTTACTGACCTTGCCAGGGACCTTACTCCTGTAATCAAACAGATTGGCCTTGATGGTGTTCAAAAGTTTAATGAACTTGAACAGAAAGGCTACTTCGAAATATTAAATCAAATTGGGAAAACCATGGATGCCTTGCTTTCAAAGTACTCCATGGAAGATCTGCAGAAATTATCTGATAATCTTATTCCTGTTGCTGACACTCTTGTCAACATTGCCGATCCAAAATTGTTGAGTAAAATAAATACAGCAACAAAAGCCTTAAAGGATATTAATCCCGAAGACATCGAGGAGTACTCAGTCTGGCGGCTTATGAAACAAATGAACAAGCCAGAAATCCGAAAGAGTTTTGGGTTTATCATGGCTTTTTTACATAATATCGCAAAAACAGAAAAAATCTAAATAGTTGATTAACAATTAAAACTCAAAATGATGGCACAGAAGACATACGCAGGAGCAACAGTCGATGTTAATGACGAAGGCTATTTTACAAATCCTTCACAGTGGACAAAAGAGATTGGTATTGAAATTGCAAAGGAAGAAGGCATTGTCCTTACTGATAAGCATTTTGCAATTATGGAGTTCCTTCGCACCAGGCATGCCAATGGGGAGGCACTTTCAATAAGAAGTATCAATCACTCAGGAGTTATTGATGTGAAGACATTTTATCAGTTGTTTCCGGGTGCGCCGCTCAAGAAAGCCACCAAAATCGCAGGAATCCCCAAACCAGCAAGTTGTGTTTAACCTTTAAGAATAATAAAATGGAAAAGCTAAATCCCATAAAAAAAGTAAATATAATCTGCTCAAAAGGTTCAATAGAAGATGTTTATGCCGCCCTTATAATGGGAAACGGTGCAGTAATGGAAGGAATTGAAGCCAATCTTTTTTTCACATTTTTCGGCCTTGATGCCATAGTCAAAAAGAGAATGGACAAGCTTCATACTGCTGTTGTTGGCAATCCTGCACTCAGACTCCCCGGCGGACTGAGGATGCCTACTCTACTAGGCATTGTTCCGGGAATGGAGTCTTTAACTTCATGGATGATGAAGGGCCAGATGGATAAACTTGATGTCCCGCCTGTAAGTGAATTTCTTGATCTTTTCACTGCTGGCGGAGGGAAGGTTTATGCCTGCAAGTTGTCTGTGGATATGTTCAAGATGACTATGCAGGATTTTAGCGAACATGTCAGCGGAATCATCACTGTGGGAGAGTTTTATGAACATGCAGCCGGCGAAGGGTCTCATATAATTTTTACCTGATTCACAGGCACGTTAAATCCCGGGATATTTGTCAGCTTCTTTCCCGGACGGAAGATCCTGTAGGCGGATGGCCAGGTTTTTAACAGGTATTTGTCCTGCTCCTGTTTGACAATTACTATCAGTTCGTCAATGGCACTGCTGTTTTCTCCGGATGGATACCTGTATCCGAGTGTATTGATCAGGACAGCGTAATCATTGTATTTTCCAAGGTTCTGTCCCAGTGACTCAAGCCGTTTTTCAAGGCTTCTGATGGCATCCGGATCAACCTGCCTGAAAAAATAGAGCTGGTAAAGAAGATCTTTGGTCTTCTTCCGGAACTCATGAAGGTTTATATTTTTTGGATAATTACGGGCTTTCAGAAAACAGTGTGAAACTTTGTCAAATGTCTTCTCAAGCTCTGCTAAAATCAGGTTTTGATCATGGATCTCCAAAGTCAGGAACCTTAGCCTGAAGCCCGATCTGCGAAGAAGTTCGAGGATCGTTGCCAGGTCGCTGCTCATTTCTTTTGAAGGTTCACTGATAACACTCTGCTTACTGAGAAGCCGGTTGATTTTTTCATTGTCCTTCAGATGAGAAAACATTTCAGGAAACCGTTTTTTAAGATCCTTTAGAAGCTTGCGGTGCACTGAAGTCTCGCGCCATGAAGCCATAAGTCTCCCCGCATTACGGAAGGTTAAGTACTCCCTGTTAAATGATGCTTCATCCATCAGCGGTTTCAGAAGCCTGACAGCGGCCCTCGATTTCTTCATAAGTACCCTTACATCATGGATCACCTTTTCGTTCGGAACAACCGAGGGATCAAGCAAATTCTGCACCTCGCCCAGATACCCGCAAAGGACAGGCTTGATATCCGTAAGTATTTTATTATTATAAGGCATTTCCGGAATTCGGGTTTCGAGCTTGTTGATAAAAATAGTCATTTATTACTAACATTTCCAAGTACGTACAACTATTTAACGCTTAATGCGAATTACCTACGGTGCAACCGGAGGTAGGCAACCCCCGATACGATTATGTAGCCCGACACTATTGATTGTGATATAAGTTGTGTAAAGAGAGTCTCCCCAGGATCATCCGGAAACAATTAATTTTAATTATTTCCCGTAAAAAACTAAATTTGTCCTTTACATTCATTTTTCACCGATAATGGGTAAAATTCATAACGGACAGAAGA
This sequence comes from Bacteroidales bacterium, assembly GCA_036848255.1. Classification (GTDB taxonomy): domain Bacteria; phylum Bacteroidota; class Bacteroidia; order Bacteroidales; family VadinHA17; genus LD21. The sequence goes on from DAIUKI010000121.1 coordinate 2,586, forward strand.
TTGGGATACTGACAGCCGGAGGGGATTGTCCGGGAATAAATGCGGCTATCCGGGGAGTGGGGAAGACTGCTATTGTCAAATACAACATGAAGGTTATCGGGATAAGCGACGGATTCACGGGCCTGATAAATAAGGAATACCGCGAGCTTTCCGAGATCGATCTTTCGGGCATTCTGACCCTTGGCGGGACAATCCTTGGAACATCACGGGAGAAGCCCTTCAAGAACGACGGCAAAGGCAAGAATGATTTGAGAAAACCTGTACTCATCAAGGAGCATTACGAACAGATGGACCTCGATTGCCTTGTTTGCATCGGCGGTAACGGGACTCTCAAAACTGCAAACCTTCTCTCGCAGGAGGGCCTTAACGTAGTCGGTATCCCGAAAACTATCGACAATGATGTATGGGGTACCGACCTTTCATTCGGATTCGATTCTGCTGTGAACATTGCCACCGAGGCAATCGACAGACTGCATTCGACTGCCAATTCGCATAAACGGATAATGATAATTGAGCTGATGGGGCATAATGCCGGATGGATAGCATTATACTCAGGGCTGGCAGGTGGCGGAGATGTGATTCTGATACCTGAGATACAGTATGATGAAAAGAAAATCGCTGAATATCTTATTTACAGGTTCAGGGAGAACAAGGCTTATTCAATTATGGTGGTTGCCGAAGGAATAAAGATCCCCGTCAAGGACGAATCAGCAGCCCGTTACTTAAGCAGGAGGATCTTTGAACTTACAGGAATTGAGGCAAGGGAAACGGTCCTGGGCTATATCCAGCGCGGTGGGACCCCCTCTCCCATGGACCGGGTGCTGGCCACGAGATACGGTTCGGAGGCTGCCGATCTGATAGCAAAACGGGACTTTGGGAAAATGGTTGCATTAAGGAACAATGAAATTACATCAATCCCTCTTGCCGAGGTTGCAGGCAGGCTAAACCTGGTGGATCCTGATAACACGATGGTTATCAAAGCAAAAAATATGGGAACAAGCTTCGGAGACTAATATGAAAAAACTAATTTTTGTCAGGCATGGCAGAGCGGAGGAGTCGACTTCTTCCGGCACGGATTACGAGAGATCTCTCACAAACAAGGGAAAAAGTGTTTCGGAGCAGATGGCTATTATCCTTAAGGGAAAAGAGATAACCTCTGCCGTTATGGTTACCAGTCCGGCTTTCAGGGCTTACGAGACTGCCCTTGTATTTGCCAGGGTTATGGGATACGATCCGGATAAAATAATCCTTAAGAATACACTTTATACCCATGCAACCATGAAATCCTTTGCGGAGATACTGGATGAGATAAGCGATGATACTGATTGTGTGATTTTCTTTGGTCATAATCCTTCCTTCACTGAGATACCCGACAGGCTCTCAAGAAGCGGAATCGACTTCGTCCCCAAAAGCGGGATCGTCTCTCTCTCATTCAAAACAGATACATGGAAGGGTTTGCTCCGCGAAAAGGGTACAATTGATTACTTCCTGAAACCCGACAAGACCCTATGAACAAGACCTATATCCCCAAGGAAATAAGTTGGCTTTCGTTTAATGAACGGGTTTTGCAGGAGGCTGAAAACAAGGAAGTTCCGTTGATTGAAAGGTTCAAGTTTCTGGGGATCTATTCAAATAACCTTGATGAATATTTCAGGGTCAGGGTCGCAACCCTGAGGAGACTTGCACAATTCGGATCGAAGTCACACGAGATCCTCGGATATAGTCCAAAAGCCACGCTAAAGAAGGTTTATGAGATCGTACTTGAGCAAAACACAAGGTTCGAAAAGATCTATACCGGACTGCTCCAGGAGCTCGAAAAGCATAATATCCACATAATCAATGAAAAACAGTTAAACCAGGAACAGGCGGAATTCGTAAGGGATTTTTTTCTCAGGGAGGTCCGCAACAGGCTGATGCCGTTTCTCATAGAAAAAGATACTGAACTTCCGAACCTTACTGATGATGCCATATATCTCGCAATTTATCTTGCAAAGAAGAATGTGGAGAAAAAGAAATATGCATTGCTTGAGGTACCTTCAGATGTCCTTCCGAGATTTATTATACTCCCCGAAAAGGATGATGGGAAATACCTTATTTTCCTTGATGATGTGATCAGGTTCGGTCTGAAGGATATCTTCTTCATTTTTGATTTTGACGAGATATTCGCTTATACGATAAAGCTGACAAAAGATGCTGAGTTTGAAATGGTTGACGATATCTCCGAAAGCTATATCGAAAAGATATCACGGAGCCTTCAGCAGCGCAGGCATGGCAATCCGGTCCGGTTCATATACGACAGGAAAATGCCTCCCGACATGCTGAAGATGCTTACAAAAATGCTCAAATTCGGTCCGAATGACGTTGTCATTCCAGGCGACAGGTATCATAATTCAAAGGATTTCATGCGTTTACCGAATCTGGGAAAGAAAAAATTTTATTATGAACCGCTGAAGCACATTCACCACAAGGATATTCAACCCGGAAAAAGCATTTTGTCAGCCATCAAAAAGAAGGACATAATGCTTTTCTTTCCGTATCATCCATTCGACCATTTAATCGACCTTCTGAGGGAAGCTTCAATCGACCCGTATGTAAACTCCATTCAGATAACACTTTACAGACTTGCAAGGAATTCGAGTGTGATCAACGCGCTTATGAATGCGGTAAGGAACGGCAAGAAAGTGACGACGATCGTTGAACTGCAGGCGAGGTTTGATGAGGAAGCAAATATTGAATGGGGCAATAAGCTTATGGAGGAGGGAGTTAAGGTAATTTACGGGGTCCCCGGACTAAAGGTGCATGCAAAACTCTGCCTGATAACAAGGACCAAGGATGATCTCATTCAGCGTTATGCAGCAATAGGAACCGGAAACTTCAACGAAGACACCGCAAGAATCTATACCGATCATCTGCTTCTTACAAGCAATAAAAAGATCACGAATGAAGTTTTCAAGACCTTCAACTTTTTTAATGTAAATTACAGGAAAGACAACTACTATCATCTTGTCCTCTCTCCATTCTTCCTGAGGAATAAAATGACACTTCTTATTGACAACGAGATTAAAAATGCTAAGGCAGGAGAAAAAGCTTTTATTTACCTGAAATTAAACAACCTGACTGATTCTGAAATAATTAATCAGCTATATGATGCCAGTCGGGCCGGCGTAACGGTGCGACTTATTGTCAGGGGCATGTTCTCACTTGTAACAGGTGTCAGGGATCTGAGCGAAAACATAAAGGCAATAGGAATAGTTGACCGATTTCTTGAACACAGCCGGTTCATGATATTCTGTAACGGAGGGAACGAGGAGTGCTATATAACTTCGGCCGACCTCATGACCCGTAATATTGAACACCGCATCGAAGTGACCTGTCCGGTTTTTGACAGGAACATTAGAAATGAGCTGAAGGAGATTTTTGAAATACAGTGGTCCGACGATGTAAAGGGAAGGAAACTCGATCCTGCACTTTCGAACAATTACGTAAAGCCCGGAAAAAGGTCAGTGCGGTCGCAGACAGAGGTTCATTGCTACGTCATGAAAACCACGGGCAAATCATCTGAAAAATAACCTGTAAATGAATATCCCTGCGCTGATAACCGGTACAGTAATTATTATTCTTTTTTCATGGTCGTTCTCAATCAGGCATAACAGGTTTCATGGAATTCCGCGTTTTTTTTCCTTCGAAAGCATTTACCTGCTTGTACTTCTGAATATCAAAGTATGGTTTCATGATCCATTCTCACTGCATCAGATAATTTCATGGATTTTGCTGATTTTTTCGGCATATTTCGGACTTGCCGGTTACTTTCTTCTGAAAAAGAAAGGTAATTCAGCTGACAATTTTGAAAATACAACCGTCCTGGTGAAATCGGGGGTTTACAGTCTTATAAGACACCCCCTTTATTTTTCTCTTTTTCTTCTTGGAACCGGGACCATGATGAAGAATCCTGCACCTGTCACGATCATTCTTGGAGCAGTAAACCTTGTTGCAGTCTGGTTCACCGCTCTGACAGAAGAGAAGGAAATGATCGAAAAATTCGGGGAACTGTATAAAGAATATATGAAGGAGACGAAGATGTTTATTCCGTTCATTCTTTAGTTGTCTTGCAGTCTTGCGGTCCTGCAGTCTTTACCTTTTTAGTGACTGCACGACTGCAAGACTATATTATTGAACAAAATCCCGAGTTGATTGTTACGTCTCTGGATAAAAGAAATAAATCCATGACAAGAAGAGATTTGATTCAGAAAGTACTTATAGGCGGTACAACATTTTTAATACTCAGTCCTGTAATGAGCAGTTGCTCAAAAGATGAGGCTGACAATGGAGGTACACCCCCCCCGCAGGGAAAAAAGATCACCCTCGATCTTACCAATCCTACATACTCGGCTCTTAACACAGTTGGCGGATTTTTTTTAACGCAGGGATTGATTATTGCAAACACAGCAGGTGGTTATGTTGCAATAGACAGCACCTGCACGCACCAGGGATGTACAATTGGTTATAGTTCAACCGCAAATAATTTCCCGTGTCCATGCCATGGTTCAGTCTATTCTGTTACCGGCGCTGTTTTAAACGGACCAACCACTGTGGCTTTGAATTCATATTCAGCATCAAAATCAGGGAATATTCTTACGATAATCCTGTAGAAAACATATTATCCCAAAAATCAGAAGCCGCATCGGACAATCTCTTTTGCGGCTTCTTCACACATAAACCCAATCAAAAAATAACTTTTGTATTAATTGGCAGCCAGCCATTTCAATGACTTCTCCGACTCGGGCTTCTCTTTTGAAAAAAGAACATCAACGAGATTTCCGTTTTCATCGATAAGGTATTTCTGAAAGTTCCATTTAACCTCCGAATCCATTAATCCGTTCTTTGCTTTGGAGGTGAGCCACTTGTATAGCGGGTGCATGTCATCACCCTTGACAGAGATCTTTTCCATCATGGGAAAGGTAACTCCATAATTTTGTGAGCAGAACTGCCTTATTTCAGCGGCCGTTCCGGGTTCCTGCCTTCCGAAATTGTTTGCAGGGAAACCAATGATTACCATTTCATCTTCATATTTCCTGTACATTTCCTCGAGGTCCTTGTACTGCGGTGTAAAGCCGCATTTTGATGCAACATTCACGACCATGACTTTTTTACCTTTTAGTGACGACAGGTCAAAATCTTCTCCTTCCAGAGTTTTAACTTTAAAATCGTAAAAACTTCCGGTTTGGGAAAATATACCCATTGGAATCATAATTATCAGAGCAGTTATTAATATTCTGTTTCTTC
>DAIUKI010000122.1:0-7743 GCA_036848255.1 Bacteroidales bacterium
AATTTGCCCACTGGGCAAATTTTTAACGCTCGGCCCCCAGGAGGGGAGCCTAACAAAACCCCTGCAATGTCAAATGATATTAATTTTGCGGGGTTGGGGGGGGTATCATATTCGGAGTAATTACTTTATCATTGATTTTGATTTTTAAGAAAATATTTTGCAGATCGAAAAAAAGATTGTTTCTTTGCATCCGCATTTTAAAAGTTCTTTAAGCGGTCCATTCGTCTAGTGGTTAGGACGTCAGGTTTTCATCCTGGTAACAGGGGTTCGATTCCCCTATGGACTACATTTTTTTTATTCTTACAGATAATATTATAAGCATGGCAAACCACAAGTCGTCCGAAAAAAGGAACAGGCAGATCAAAACAAAAAATGAGAGCAACAAGTATTACGCCAAAACAATGCGTAATGCCCTGAAAAGCATCCGCAGCACTACCACCAAGGAAGAGGCCGGTACTATGCTCCCTAAAGTGAATTCCATGCTCGACAAGCTGGCCAAAAAGAACATCATTCACAAAAAGAAAGCTTCAAATCTGAAATCATCTGTACAGAAGCATGTCAGCGCTCTGAAATAAGTTAAAAACACAAAATAATATTGATAAGGGACTCCGAAAAGGGTCCCTTATTTTTTATAACAATGCTGGCGCGGATTTGTAATCCGTGCCTTTAACAGGATTACCCTGGCACGGATTACAAATCCGCGCCAGCAGCCTCTAAAAAATCATACTGAACCTTTCCTGTTAATGAAATTCTTTTTATCTTTAAATGATAAAATGTCTCGCAAACATGTCTCTTAAAATCACCGACTGGGCTGTCGAGGACAGGCCCAGGGAAAAACTTATCAGGAAAGGAATTTCCAGCCTGAGTGATGCTGAATTGCTTGCAATACTCATCAGCTCCGGCACAAGAAAGAAATCTGCCGTTGATCTCGGAAGGGAACTGCTGGGTGTTGTAAACAACAACCTCAACTCCCTGGGGAAACTCTCAGTCTCTGATCTGCTGAAGATCAGGGGTATTGGCCCTGCAAGGGCCGTGACAATCAGCGCTGCCCTCGAGCTGGGAAGGAGAAGGAACCTGGCTGAACTGCCCGATGCAAACCACATCAAATGTTCAAAGGATGCGGCTGAAATCTTTCAGCCGATCCTCTCCGATCTTGCACACGAGGAGTTCTGGGTGCTTTTTCTCAACAGGTCAAACAGGGTGATCGACAGGATGAAGCTGAGCCAGGGGGGTATCAGCGGTACTGTCACCGATGTGCGGATCGTAATGAAAAGAGCCGTTGAATACCTTGCATCCGGCATCATAGTTTGCCATAACCATCCGTCGGGAAATCTTAATCCGAGCGATTCAGATACCCGGATTACACAAAAGATCAGGGATGCCGGCAACCTTATGGACATACAGCTGCTCGATCACCTTATTATTTCCGAAAAGGATTATTACAGCTTTGCAGATAATGGACTGATATAAAGTCTTGCAGTCTTGTCGAAGCGAAGCGGAGATCCCGACCGAAGCGTCGGGACGGTTTTGCAGTTTTGCAGTTATGCGGTTATGCGGTTTTAGGTTGCGTTCGGATTTTTTAAACTCAGCGTAAATCTGGAGGAAGATCAGCGTAAATCTGCGAGAAATGGGTTTTGGTTTAACTTTTTACCCACCCCTACCCCTCCCAGGAGGGGATCTTAAAAGAAAGGGGGTTTTTCCTTATGACAATTCCCTCATCTTTGCACTCTTCAAGCAGTTCCGCCAATGTCTTCTTCAGAACCGGATGCACCATTTCAGGTGATATTTCGCAAAGCGGCACCAAAACAAACTTCCTGTCAGGGATCCTGGGATGAGGAATCTGCAGGCTTTTCTTATTAATTATTTCATGACCATAAAGAAGAATATCAATATCAATGATCCTTGATTTGTATCCCATTTCCTCTCCTTCCCTCAGCCTTCCAAGCTGAGCCTCGATCATCAGTATCCTCCCGAGCAATCCCGGGGGTTTCAGTTCCGTTCTTACCTTTATCACAGCATTCAGGAATTCATTTTCACTCTGAAAACCCCAGGGCTCAGTTTCATAAACAGATGAGCATGAAACTATTTCTCCAATATTTTCACCAATCATAACGATAGCCTTTTTCAGGTTCTCCTCCCTGTTGCCAAGATTTGTACCGAGACCCAGAAATACTATTTTTGACATACGCCGTGTCATATCTCAAATTTACGTATTCCCTGAAAATGGCAGACATAAAGCTTTGTTTTTTTATATCTTTGAAACTCATTTTATTAAAGTAATAATCCCTATGAAAAGCTTTCTGAAATACGTCCTGGCAACAATAACCGGGATAATCATTGTCTCCGTACTATTCTTTGTAGTATTGCTTGCAAGCCTCAGCACAATGATGATCGCAGGTGATAAACCTGTTTCAATCTCCGAAAATTCCGTCCTGGTTCTTAAAGGTGGTGTCACAATCCCCGACCAGGGAAACACGAGTCCCTATGCAGGATTCGATTTTATTAACATGTCCATAACCCCTATGCCCGGATTGAATGAAATCCTTATGAATATCAAAAAGGCCGCTGCCGATGATAAAATAAAGGGGATACTTATTGAAAACGGAATAAGGCCCTCAGGATGGGCAACCACCGGGGAGCTCAGGGATGCGCTTAAGAAGTTCAGGGAAAGCGGCAAATTTGTTATCGCATACTCCGATTATATTCTGCTTCAGGAAGGCTATTATCTCTCCACTGCCGCCGGCAAGATATATGTTAATCCCTCATCGACCGTCGATTTCAAAGGACTGAGTGGTGAAGTAATGTTCTACAAAAAGGCTCTTGAGAAACTTGGAGTGGAAGTACAGGTAATACGCCATGGCAAGTTCAAAGGAGCTGTTGAACCTTACATCCTCGACCAGCTTAGCAAGGAAAACAGGGAACAGATTAAAAGTTATGTCGGATCAATCTGGTCGCATATCGTCGGGAATATATCGGAGGCAAGGGGAATAGCTCCGGAAAAGCTCAACCTGCTGGCTGACAATCTTACGGGCTATCTGGCATCAGGTGCATACGAAAACGGGCTTGTCGACGGGCTCATTTACCGTGATGCACTTATAGATACATTAAAAATCCTGTCGGGACTGACTACCGATGACAAGATTGCATTGGTCCCGATGCATAGGTACACAAAAGTACCGGATTCGAAAAAGATGGTCTCCTCAAAGAACAAGATAGCGGTTATCTATGCTTCCGGTACTATTGCAATGGGAAAAGGAAACGAAAACAATATCGGGGGAGATGCATTCGGTGAAATTATAAGGAAGGAACGAAAGGATTCCTCGGTTAAAGCCATAGTCCTGAGAGTGAATTCCCCCGGCGGCAACGCAACTGCTTCTGACATTATGTGGAGAGAACTGGAGCTTGCCGCAAAAGTGAAACCGGTGGTGGTATCAATGGGCAATTATGCTGCTTCCGGAGGCTATTATATTGCAGCGCCCGGAACAAAGATCTTTGCCAGCCCGACGACGATCACCGGATCAATAGGCGTTTTCGGACTGATCCCGAATGCCGGAAAGCTGATGAACCAGAAGCTCGGTATCTCAATTGAAACTGTAAATACAAATGAAAATTCCGATTTCCCATCAATTTACAGGCCAATGGAGATTTATGAAAAAGAGGTGATGCAAAAGAGCATCGAAAAGGTCTATTCCGATTTTGTAAGTAAGGTGTCGTCAGGGAGAAAAATGACATCAGCCGCTGTCGACAGTATCGGACAGGGAAGGGTTTGGAGCGGCTCTGAAGCAATAAAGCTCGGACTCGTGGATGAAATGGGAGGACTGAGAGCTGCAATCGAAGAGGCTGCAAAACTTGCCGGATTGGAAACTTATTCGTTAAGGGAATTTCCTATTGCTGAAGATCCTTTCTTCAGAATCCTTTCGCAACTGAGCGGTGAGGCCAGGATGCGGATACTGAGAAATGAGCTTGGCGAATACAAAAAATACTTTGACGAGGTCCGGGAGATAAAAAATCTGTCAGGAATACAGGCACGGTTACCTTATTTCATTGAGGTCCATTAATATATGCCAAACAGAAGGAGTTTGTTTCTATACCCGCTTTCTATACTCTACCGGATGGTGACTGATATCCGGAATATCCTCTATAATACGGGAATACTCCATTCAGAAAAATTTGATATCCCGGTGATATGCATTGGCAATATTACGGTTGGGGGCACCGGTAAAACTCCCCATGCCGAATACCTTATAAGCCTGCTCCGGAATGATTTCAGAGTGGCTCTGCTGAGCAGGGGATATAAAAGAAGGTCGAAAGGGTTCAGGATAGCATCACAATCATCGACAACCTTTGAAATTGGTGATGAACCTCTTCAGATTTTCAACAAATTCCCCGATATCCTGGTCGCAGTCGGCAGCGACCGGGTAAATGGCATTAAAACAATAATGAAGGAACAACCCGGAACGGATCTGATAATCCTTGATGACGGTTTCCAGCACCGGAGTGTAAAGCCCGGACTTTCAATTCTTCTCACTGATTACAACAGGATTATAACGAGGGATTACCTTATGCCTTACGGGAATCTCAGGGAGAACCGGAACAACAGGAAAAGAGCCGGTGTGATTGTTGTCTCAAAAACACCCGGATCTGCCACTGAATCAGAAATGAACTCCATTACCGGTGAATTGAAACCGGATGAAGGACAGAAGCTTTTTTTCACTTCGGTTTCATATGGCGATCCGTCGCCGGTGTTTAAAAACTACGCCTCCGAGAAGTCCTTGCCTGCGAAACCGGACCGGCAGATTTATGGCGCCGTAGTGGTTACAGGAATAGCAGGTCCGGGACCGCTGATTGAATATCTTGAAAGATTATTTGGCGGGATAATTCATCTCGGTTTTCCCGACCATCATTACTACTCTGAAAAGGACATTGAAAAGGTAGGAAAAGCCTTTAAGGGCCTGAAATCAAGGGAAAAGATGATTATCACCACTGAAAAAGATGCGGTTAGGTTAAGGGAATTTAGTAATATTGATGATTCGTTGAAAAGAGCCTTTTACTTTATTCCGGTGGGGATCAGTTTTCCTAAAGGAGATAAGTATGAATTTGACAAAATGATAATTGATTATGTTCGAAGAAATAAAAGAAACAACTGAGTTCCTAAGGAAAAAAGGGATTGTTAATCCCGAGGCGGGTGTGATTCTTGGCACGGGTCTGGGTGGTCTGACATCAAAAATAACAAACACTATTGAGATCGACTATAAGGATATTCCTCATTTCCAGGTATCTACTGTTGAAGGTCATGCAGGAAAACTGATTTACGGTGATTTCGGAGGGAAAAAGATTGTTGCCATGAAGGGTCGTTTCCATTATTATGAAGGCTACACTCCTGAACAGATTGCGCTGCCCATCCGTGTTCTTAAATTCCTGGGTATTAGAAACCTTTTTCTTTCCAATGCGGCAGGAGGTGTGAACCCTACGTTTCAGATCGGAGATATAATGATCATAACCGACCATATCAACCTGATGCCAAATCCGCTCATCGGAAAGAATGACGAAAGGATCGGTCCCCGATTCCCGGATATGAGCCAGCCCTATGACCATTCGCTTATCGAAAAGGCCGTGAGGATAGCGGGAGATAACCGTGTCACTGTAAAGAGGGGCATTTACCTTGGAACTCCGGGTCCTACATTTGAAACTCTGGCAGAGTACAAATACTTCAGGACAATTGGTTCTGATGCAGTAGGGATGTCGACGGTACCTGAGGTTATAGTTGCAAGGCACATGGGTCTTCCATGTTTTGCAGTAAGCATAATAACCGATCTTGGAATCGAAGGTAAGATCGAATACACAACACACGAAACCGTTCAACGCGAAGCCGAAAAAGCAGAGGCAAGAATGACGATTATAATGACGGAATTGATTTCGTCTCTTTAAATCAACCCCCTAAATCCCCCATTTGGGGGACTTTTATTACTTCAACCCTTTTAAAGCCCCCCATATGGGGGGTTGGGGGGTTGAACTTTATTTGGGGGGTTGGAACTTATCTTCTTATTACCGCACAGACTTTTTTCCATTTTTGTGTTTTGCCAGTATCATCAAAAAGGGAGATCAGCAAAATATAAATTCCTGTATTTACTAGTTTTTCATCTGCTGCCGTCCCGTTCCATACAACTGACGACTCCGGTCCGGCCAGAAGGTTATCTGCAACTCTTTTTACAAATCTCCCGGTTTCATCGAAAACATCTACTGAAATAACACTTCCAAGGCCCTCAAGCTTAAAGTGAATCACAAGAAAATCCTCATTCCCGTCATTGTCGGGAGTGATCTTTGTCGATGACAGAACAACCTTATCCCCATTTGTCTGATTTTCGGCGAGTACCGAATTTGGAGCTCCCGGTGTTCCCCACCCTGCTGACTCCGATGCAGAATGCCACTGTGATTTGTCAGCAGAATTCCCATTTGTAGCGACCTTCTCAAGCGAAATCCCTTCATCCCCTGCGAGAAGGGAATAATGCATTTCAGCATCATAAAATACCTCATCGATCATTTCAAGTGAGCGGTTGAAAAGTACCAGATGGCCCCTGTCGTCAGGCATCGACGGAAGAGAGGAAACTTCAATTATATTACCGGGATCCGAGTTCGGAAACCGGCCGGTCAAAACCTCTTTTCCGTATGTAATTACAATGTAATTACGTGGCATCACACAACGATTTTCTGAGGATACCGGAAAAACCGACGAAGTATCGCGTGATTCATCATTGATTGAAACAAGCCAAAGTGATGATGCATTAATAATCTTTCCCGAGTAATTATAAAACTCGATAAAATCCGGTTCATCCGGGTAGGGATTGAACAGGAGTTCATTGAATAAAATATCACCTTTCCCGGCAGGTTCAGTAATACCAAAAAAGAAAGTATTATGTTCCATTTTATTTCCGGCAAAATCGGTTACCTTATCATAAATTCTCAAAGTATAAATCTTGCCAGGCTGGAGAGGTTCTTCAGGTAAAACAGTGTAACTCCGGGAAAGCGGATCTGCCTGAAAAAGTGTATCAATATCCGATCCTTCAATTTCAATGATTCCCATAACATTTCTTAGCCCCCACACCGATTCTGAAAATCTGATACTGATCTTAATGCTGTCATCTGGAAAAACATTCTCAATCCCTGAGAAAAATATATCCTGATTCGACCCTGAGACGGAATTTGCTTTACCGGGGGTTCCTCCCTCCGGTGATACTGATGCCCTCCAGTTGCCTTTTTCATAAAACGGGTAACCGGTATCAATTATCTCAAGCGACCATCCTCCACCGGCTTTGAGTTTGTCAGCGTACCATTCGGATGAATATTTAACACCGTGGACAAGAGCAGCTTTGCTGTCCCTTATAAAAAGGATCTTTCCATCATTGGTCAAAGCAGGGAAGGATTTCAGGCCCATTGTTTTTCCGCGACTAATAAACAATAGTGTATCCTCGCTCTGGCAGACAATAATATATTCTCCCGGGGCAATAATCCTTTCCGGAAAGACGCAATTGGAATTTCCGTCGGAGAGGCTCCAGTTTTTAAGATTTACCGGATCTCCCGACCGGTTATGCAGTTCGATGTATTCCCTGGCCGGAAGTTCTACTGCCGGCGAAGGATCAGCCATTATCTCCGATATTATGACATTAGCCGATCCTATATTTTCCATATTCTGGCCGAATGCCGCAGCAGGCATTAGCAAAGCCAGCAAAATAACTTTATTCATGC
>DAIUKI010000123.1:0-7710 GCA_036848255.1 Bacteroidales bacterium
TTGCTGAAAAACCGGTCTGCGTCGATCCGACAGGTGCAAGATCTGTAATGGCCACAGCAAAAAAAGCTGAAGGTCTCGGACTCAGCATCGCGACCGGAACACAGCGTCGTCACCAGCGCGACTACATGGCCAGCTGGCAGCAGGTGCAGCAGGGTCTCATCGGCGAACTTACGGGAGGTAATGTATGGTGGAATGGAGGAAAGCTCTGGCATAAAGACAACAATCCCACCTGGAGCGAAATGGAATGGATGATCCGCAACTGGGTCAACTGGACATGGCTCTCGGGCGACCATATCGTTGAACAGCACGTTCATAATCTTGATGTTGCGAACTGGTTCTTCGGTGCACATCCTGTTAAGGCTGTAGGTTTTGGTTCAAGGCTCCGCCGCGTAACAGGTGACCAGTACGATAATTTCAGCATCGATTATACATTTGAGGATGGCAGGCATCTTCACAGCATGTGCCGCCAGATTAACGGCACCGCCGGTAATGTTTCTGAACGACTTCAGGGTGCAAAAGGGTCAACTGACTGCCACAGCACACTTCTCGACCTCGCCGGAACAGAACTATGGAAATATGAGTATCCTCTTGACAAGGACGGTAAGCCGACAACCCGCGTAAGTGTAGATCCTTATGTCCAGGAGCATATCGACCTTGTAACCGCAATCCGCACAGGAAAGCCATTCAATGAGCTTGAAGCAACAGCCGTTTCGACAATGATCGGGATCATGGGCCGCATTTCAGCCTACACCGGAAAGGAAACTACATATGAAGAGATGATGAACTCTGATCTGAAACTTGGCCCGACAGTGTTTGCTTTCGGACCTGTTGATATTCCTAAGGATGTTCCAATAGCTGGAGAAGCTTATGTTCCTCCTACACCAGAACAGCTGGCAGAACAGGCCAAGAGACAAGCTGAAAGAGCTGCCCAGAGAGCTGCCCAAACCCAAAATTAAAAAACGTTTTTATGAATAGCTCAAGAAGAGATTTTATAAAAAAAACAACGACAGGTGCTGCTATTCTGGCAGCACCTGCCATTCTTGGATCTGCAAAAGCAGACGGCCAGGTGAAAACAACTGATGCCACAAATCCCTTCAGGCTTAAATATGCCCCGGGACTGGGGATGTTTCGGCAACATGCCGGGCAGGATCCAATCGATAACATCAAATTCTGTCACGACCAGGGATTCCGCGCGGTGTTTGATAACGGCCTGATGAGACGAGAACCAGAACTTCAGGAGAAAATCATGGCTGAATTGAAGCGCCTTGGCATGGATTTCGGTCCCTATGTTCTCAGGGCCGATTCGGGAAAGCAGGATTTCGTGCTTAAAACGCAGGAGGTCCGCGATATGTTGGAAGCACAAATGAAGGAAGGTGTTGAAGTGTCTAAGAGAACAGGTGCCAAATATGCCCTGGTGGTCCCTGGAAGGTACGATATGAAACTGCACATGGATTACCAGACCGCCAATGTAATAGACAACCTGAGATATTGCTGCGACATAATGGAACCCGCCGGAGTTACGATAGTGCTGGAACCTCTGAATCACTACACCAATCATCCGGGGCTTTTCCTGACCGGCATACCTCAGTCATATGCCATTTGCAGGGCTGTGAACAGGCCATCATGCAAAACTCTGAACGATATTTACCACCAGCAGATAAGCGAAGGCAACCTGATCCCAAACATTGAGATGGCATGGAGCGAAATTGCTGCGTTCCATTGTGGTGATAATCCGGGGAGGAATGAACCCACAACAGGGGAGATAAACTATAAGAATATCTTCAGGTACCTGTATAACAAGAAATATGACGGTACCATCTGTATGGAGCATGGAGCAAGCCAGAGAGGCACCAAGGAAGGAGAAGCACGCGTTATTCAGGCTTATCGGGAAGTCGATAGCTTTGAAGTTTAAAATACTTAAAGAGGCTGGGAAATCAGCCTCTTTTTATTTCAATATTGATAATCATGAGAAACTACATTAAAACCATCGGTATAGTTTTAACACTTGCAAGTTTTGCATTTTCTTCCTGCAAGAAGGAATACAAACTTTTTGTCGGAGGATTCACAACCAGGGATGGTGAAAAAGCAATGTCAGTCTTTAACTTCAACGCAGGAAATGGCAAGCTGAAGCTAATCTCCGAATCAGATGTCGGTCCAAGCCCCTCATATTTTTGTTTTTCGGAAAAGAATAAGATGTTCTATGTCCTCAATGAGGTCATGGAATTCAAAGGCCAGTTTGGAGGGGGACTTACCACTTTCAAATATGATGATTCAGGCAACAATTTTGAAAAACAGAATGAAATGCTTATTCCATATGCCGGACCTTGCTATATCTCAATGTCGGCCGACAGCGGCCACCTGTTCATTGCAAATTACCCCAACGGTTCAGTTGCTGTTGTGAGGCTCGACGATGGTGGGATTCCTGAAACAATTACCGACACGATATTGTATGTTAAAGAGGAGCCCGACAGATCACATGCACATATGATCTTGCACGATCCGGCCGGGAAGTATGTATATGTCACCGACCTCGGACTTGACAGAGTGGTCGTTTATGATTTTGATAAGGAGAACGGCAAGCTGAATCAGATTGAGAATGGCATTGCATCTCTTCCGAAGAGGTCAGGTCCAAGGCATTTTACTTTTAATGACGATGGGTCGAAATTATATGTGATAAATGAACTCGGATCACTGATGACAGTGTTTGATGTTGATGATAACCAGGGACTTAAACTGATCCAGACTTTGACAACAAAAGAGGATGCCATTATTGAAAACAACTACTGCGCAGATATTCATTTGAGCAGCGATGGCAGGTTTTTATACGGTTCCAACAGGGGTGAGAACAATATAGTTAGTTACAGGGTAGGAGATGACGGATTACTGACTCTGGCGGGTCACACTACATGCGGAGGCGACTGGCCGAGGAACTTCGTTCTGGATCCATCAGGAAAATTCTTGCTTGTCGGCAACCAGAAGTCAAATTATATTTCGGTTTTCAGGATTAATAAGAAATCAGGATTGCCATCGGTTGCCCTCGATTCAGTAAGGGTAAAAATGCCGGTATGCCTGAAATTCTTTTGATTATTTTTCGTAACATTAATACCTGATAAATCCTTTCTCTGATGGACCGGAATAGACTAATCCAGACTTTGATGGATGAGCCGCAGAAGCAATGGGACATAATTGTTATTGGCGGAGGTGCGACAGGTCTGGGAATTGCTCTTGATGCCGTCACCAGGGGATACAAAACCCTTCTTCTCGAACAATCGGATTTTGCAAAAGGCACTTCATCACGAAGTACAAAGCTTGTACACGGCGGCGTACGTTATATGGCACAGGGAGATATTCTGCTGGTGATTGAAGCGCTTCATGAACGCGGGCTTATGCTTAAAAATGCACCACATCTTACTGCAAATCAAGAATTTGTCATTCCGGTTTACACCTATTGGGATGTATTCCTGTATACTGCAGGACTAAAGTTTTATGACCTGCTTGCAGGAAGGCTCAGCATGGGGAAATCATATTTCATAAATAAGAGAAAGGCAGTCAGCAGGCTTCCCCTTCTTAAGTCAGAAGGTCTGAAAGGAGGCATCGTATACCATGATGGACAGTTTGACGATTCAAGAATGGCTGTTGCCCTTGCCATTGCCAGTGTTGAAAACGGGGGAACAGTACTTAACTATTTCAGGGTAGGCAGCCTGTTGAAAAACGAAAAAGGAAGAATAACCGGGGTTCTGGCAAATGACCTGATATCGGGAAATGACTATAAGATCAAGGGGAAACTTGTCATCAATGCCACCGGGGTTTTTGCCGATGAGATCCACAGGATGGATGATCCTGCATCAAAGCCAACCATACGGCCCAGCCAGGGGGTGCATGTTGTTCTCGACAATTCATTTTTACAGAGCGGATCGGCAATAATGATTCCGAAAACTGACGACGGACGTGTTCTTTTTGCCATCCCGTGGTATGGTAAGGTTGTTGTTGGAACAACCGACACCCTTCTCGACACTGTTTCACTCGAGCCCAGAGCTCTTGACCAGGAGATTGACTTCATCCTGAATACTGCCGGAAGATATCTTACAAGGCCACCAAAGCGGGAAGATGTTAATTGCATATTTGCAGGACTCAGGCCCCTTGCTGCCAATCCTGATAATCCGGAAGCAACAAAGGAAGTTTCACGAAGACATAAGATAACATTGTCGCAGTCGGGACTTTTGTCGATCATCGGAGGCAAATGGACTTCTTACAGACGGATGGCGGAGGAGACAATTGACAAAGCTGTTGAAACCGGAATTATTGAAAAGAGGAAATGTGTTACAAGGGATTTCAGCTTTTATTCAAACGGCAATCCGCCGGTATCTGAGCGCCTGAAGATTTACGGCAATCATGCTTTCGAAATTGAGAAGCTCTCACGGGAACATCCTGAGCTGGGAAAACCTGTCCATAATAAATTTCCTTACACAAAAGCAGAAATTGTATGGATCTGCAGAAATGAAATGCCCCTCACCCTTGAGGATATGCTTGCCCGCAGAACCAGGGCTCTGTTCCTCGATGCCAGGGCAAGTGCGGAGGCAGGTCCGGTAGTCGCGGATTTAATGGCGAAAGAACTCGGATTCAACAAATCCTGGCAGGAAAATGAGATTTCGAAATACAACGATCTTATAAAATTCTATACATAAAACATAATACATTTTTAAATGAATCAGTTTATTCTGGCCATGGATCAGGGAACGACCAGTTCCCGGGCAATCGTTTTTAACCATTCCGGACTCCCTGTTGCAACTGCACAGAAGGAGTTTACCCAGATCTATCCCAAACCGGGATGGGTGGAACACAATCCTGAGGAGATATGGTCGACTCAGATCGGAGTGGCGACTGAAGCGCTGGCAAAAGCAGGAATCAAAAGCTCTGATGTTGCCGGAATTGGGATTACAAACCAGCGTGAAACGACTGTTGTATGGAACAGGATCACAGGAAGGCCGGTTCACAATGCAATTGTATGGCAGGACCGCCGGACGGCTGATTTTTGTGACAGACTGAAGGCAGAAGGAACCGACCGGACAATACTGGAAAAGACAGGATTAATCGTTGACGCATATTTTTCGGCAACCAAGGTCAAATGGATCCTTGATAATGTTAAGGATGCCCGTCACCTTGCTGAAAAGGGCGAGCTTGCATTCGGTACAGTCGATTCATGGCTCATATGGAACCTTAGCCGCAGGAAGCTTCACATAACTGACGTCTCAAACGCGTCGCGAACGATGTTATTTAATATACACACACTTGAATGGGATAAGGAGCTATTGAAGATCTTTGATATACCTGAAAGCATGCTTCCTGAAGTAAGGTCTTCAAGTGATGTTTATGGTCATACCGTCGGGCAGTTTTCAACGGAGATCCCGATAGCGGGCATTGCGGGTGACCAGCAGGCGGCCCTTTTCGGGCAGATGTGCATCGAACCGGGAATGGTAAAGAATACCTATGGTACAGGTTGCTTCATGATGATGAATATCGGTACTAAACCTATTGAATCAAAAAGCAGGCTACTGACGACAATCGCCTGGAAAATCGGTAAAGAGACATGTTATGCATTTGAAGGCAGCATATTTATTGCAGGCGCTGTCGTCCAGTGGCTTCGCGATGGTCTGGGGATCATTTCAAAGTCGGGTGACATTGAAACTCTTGCCGGTAAGGTAAAAGATAGTGAAGGAGTTTATTTTGTTCCCGCGTTCGCCGGACTGGGAGCTCCCTACTGGAACCAGCATGCCAGAGGCACCATAGTAGGCATTACGCGGGGATCGACATCTGCACATATAGCACGTGCGGCATTGGACAGCATCGCCTACCAGACACTGGAGGTACTTCAGGCAATGGAAAAGGATTCCGGTATTGAGATCAGGGAGTTGAGGGTCGATGGAGGAGCCACGGTAAACAATAATCTCATGCAGTTCCAGAGCGATCTTTTACAGGCAAGTGTCATCAGGCCAAAAATAACCGAGACTACAGCTCTTGGAGCAGCATATCTTGCAGGACTGGCAGTCAGATTCTGGAAGAGTATGGATGAAATCTCAAAGCAATGGCAGATCGACAGGACCTTTGTGCCGGTAATGGTACCTGAAAAGACTGAATCGCTCGTGAAGGGATGGAAGAGGGCGGTGAAGGCAACGGAAGCATGGGCGGAGGGATAAATATGCTGATTCGCTAATTCATTGTTTAGGATTGCTTCGTCCCGCATTCGCGGGACTCGCAATGACCCTGCAGCTAAGATAACTTGTCATTAATGATAAAATAAAAACCAATGAATCAATTTTTTGCGGAATTTTTTGGAACTGCCATGATCCTTGTTTTTGGAAATGGTGTTGTGGCAAATGTTGTTTTGAACAAAACCAAGGGTAACAACAGTGGCTGGATAGTAATATCATTCGGGTGGGCGGTCGGGGTTTTTACGGGAGTATTGATTTCAGCCTCTGTCAGCGGTGCCCATTTAAATCCGGCAGTCACAGTGGCACTTGCCATCGCTCATAAGTTCGCATGGGCAAAAGTGCCAGTCTATATTTGTGCCCAGGTCCTTGGGGCAATGTTCGGCGCCGGTCTTACATGGCTGGCATACAAAAAGCACTTTGATGCCACCGAAGATGGTGATGCCAAACTGGCAGTATTTGCCACCGGACCAAATATCAGGAACTACTGGTACAACGTGCTTACAGAGATCATCGGTACTTATGTTCTCGTGCTTGCGGTTCTTTTTATGGCTGAACCGGAAGTGGGGCTAGGGGCGCTTAATGCTTTGCCTGTGGCCCTTGTTGTGCTTGGATTAGGATTATCGCTCGGTGGACCGACAGGTTATGCAATAAACCCGGCCAGAGATATAGGACCCCGTATAATGCATTTCCTGCTTCCGATCCCGAACAAGAGAGATAGCGACTGGAGCTATTCGTGGGTGCCGATTCTGGGTCCGATGCTTGGTGCAACATGTGCTGCAGTGATGTTCCTTCTTTTCGGAGGATCCTGAATAAATATCAAGGAACATAAAATAGTTTAAAAAATTTTAAACATAATTCACAGAATTTTGTTATCTTTTAAAATCTATTTATTGACTAAAATCTACGACTATGAAAAAACTTTTATTGATGTTCGTTGTGGTAAGTTTCACCTTAACACAGTTAATTGCCCAGGAACCTACTTTTGTAAAGGGGGACAAAGTGCTTAATGTTGGCATCGGACTTGGATCTACATTGTATTCAGGTAGTTATTATAAAAGTGCGATTCCTCCGGTATCCGCTTCTCTTGAATTTGGTGTGGTAGATAACATTCTTGAAAAGGGAGTAATAGGTGTTGGCCCTTACTTCGGATACTCCTCTTATAAATATGATTATCTCAGCTCAGGGTGGAAGTATACCAACATGATATTGGGTGTAAAGGGTAATTTTCATTATCCTCTGGTTGAGAAGCTTGATACCTACACCGGTCTTTTGCTCGGTTATAATATTGTAACTTCCAAATGGACAGGAACAGGATCGGAGGACTTTTCTGCCTCATCAAGCGGTGTCGCATGGTCGTGGTTTATTGGTGGAAGATATTATTTCTCAGAGACTTTTGCAGTAATGGCTGAGCTTGGGTATGGGATAGCTTATCTGAATCTTGGTATTGCCCTTAAGTTTTAGTGATTTTCTCCATATTATCAGGTATTTTTTCCAGCCTTAA
>DAIUKI010000124.1:0-7692 GCA_036848255.1 Bacteroidales bacterium
CAGCATGGCTTATATACGGGCCTGCACGGTAAGGGATCTGAGGAAAAAAATGTACGAAAAAGTTCTGCGCCTTCCTCTATCCTTCTTCTCTGATGCCAGGAAGGGAGACGTAATGACCCGGATCTCAAATGATGTCCAGGAGATTGAGATTTCTGTAATGTCATCCCTCACAATGTTGTTCCGCGATCCGCTTTATATCCTGATTTTTGTTATTTACCTGTTTATTACAAGTTATCAGCTAACTCTCTTTGCGCTGATCCTGCTTCCGGTAAGCGGCTGGCTGATAGGAAAGGCGAGCCGTACATTGAGGTCCTCATCCTTTGTTGGCCAGCAATACCTGGGACGACTTCTTTCTGTGGTGGAGGAGACCCTTAGTGGCCTGAGGATCATTAAGGGATTCAATGCCGAGGCTAAAATGGAAAAGCAATTTTCTGTTATCAATGAACAGTATTCCAAAGTTTTCAAGAGAGTTACCCGCAAAGCATATATGGCATCGCCGATAAGCGAGTTCCTTTCCACAATCGTGCTGATGATCCTGATGTATTTTGGAAGTTCCCTGGCTCTGAAAGGAGTCGGAAATATGGGTCAGGAAAAGCTTATCGCCTTTCTGGTTGTATTCTCCCAGATCCTCCAGCCTGCAAAAAATATCACCACTGCCTGGTTCAATATACAGAAAGGCATGGCATCAGTCGACAGGATAGAAGAGATCCTTGGGGCAGAGGAGAAGATAACCGAGAAGGAAAATGCCATCCCGGTGAATGATTTCAGGGAATCGATCGAGTTTAAAAATGTCTGGTATGGTTATAACAATGAACCTATACTCAGGGAAATTAATCTGAAGATACTCAAAGGTCAGACTTTGGCGATTGTCGGTAAATCCGGAGCTGGGAAATCGACTCTTGCCGACCTGCTGCCGAGGTTTATGGATGTTGACTTGGGGCAGATACTGGTCGACGGAATTGATATCAGGGAACTGAAGCTGAGAGATCTGAGGAGCCTGATGGGAATTGTTAGCCAGCAATCAATATTGTTCAATGCAACTTTCAGGGAGAATATCGCTTTCGGTGTTGATGATCCGGATATGGCGAAAGTTGAGGAGGCAGCACGAATTGCAAATGCTCATGATTTCATACTGGAGACGGAGCTGGGGTATGAGAATACCGTGGGGGAATCGGGGAACAAGCTCAGCGGCGGACAGCGCCAGCGTATAAGCATTGCCAGGGCAATCATGGCCAATCCGCCGATACTTATACTTGATGAGGCAACATCGGCGCTTGACACCGAATCTGAAAGACTTGTCAAGGATGCAATACTGAAACTGATGAAGAATAGAACCTCCGTCGTGATCGCACACCGCCTTTCAACAATTCAGCATGCCGATATGATAGCAGTAATTGATGAGGGAAGAATTGTTGAGACCGGCACGCATACGGAACTGATGAAAAAGGATGATGGATATTACAGGAGACTCTATAGTTTCCAGGCAATTTGAGATCTCGCGGATTAAAATATATTTGTTAATATGACGGACCGGGTGAAAAATATTCAATTAATAATGTTTTTGTTGTTTGTTTTGACATTTTCTCCGGAACTGTACGCCCAGGTTGATTTTACATACCAGTCGGAATATTCTTACCTGAAGGGCAAGGATGCGGCTTCAATTCCTGTTACATGGATGAATCCCGGATTTGATTACTCGGGATGGACCAGGGGGAATGCACCATTCAGATATGGCAATGGAACTGGAGGCACCGAGATCGCAGATATGCAGAACAGCTATACGACTATTTACCTGAGATCGGTCTTTACATGCTCAGAGAAGGATCAGATAAAAGAATTAAAGATTACATCCGATTATGATGACGGATTCATAATCTGGATAAATGGTTCCGTAGCTGTGAGGGACAATGCTCCGGCCACTCCGGCATGGAACAGCACAGCCCCTTTGAATCACGAATCAGGAACCGGAGTCACATTCACGGTCAGCGCCGGATCCCTGAACCTCGTGGACGGTATAAACTACATTGCTGTCCAGGGATTTAATGTCAGCCTTACAAGTACCGATTTTTACCTTGATATTGAAATTCATGCTGAAAAAAACCTTCCTCAGCTGGTTGATTCGGCCGGAATAGAATTTTCAGTGCAGTCAGGTTTCTTCAACGATCCATTTAACCTTGTTCTCTCATCCCCCGATCCTTCTTTCCAGATAACCTATACCCTCGACGGAAGCAATCCGCAGAATTCCCTGACCGGCTTCACATCTGACCAGCCTGTTGCAATTACAGTCGATCCTGAAAGCACCGTGGGAAGGCCCGCTACACCTTCCGTAATCGTAAGGGCATCAGCCAGCAAGCCTGGATATAAACCGGCAATCCCTGCTTCCCGGACCTATATTTTTGCTGAAAAAGTAAAGACACAATCGTGGCCCGGAGGCGGCTGGCCAGCAACGAGTGTAAACGGTCAGCTCTTCGATCTTGAAATGGATCCTGAAGTGGTGAATAATCCGGTTTACTCAGGGCAGATTACAGGTTCCCTGCTTGGAATTCCTTCAATATCAATAATCACGGATAATAAGAACCTGTTTGATCCGGCTTCGGGAATTTATGTGAATGCCACGGGTCATGGACTTGGATGGGAGAGGGAATGCAGTGCCGAATTGATTAATCCTGACGGCACCCCCGGATTCAATGTTAATGCAGGACTCAGGATCAGGGGCGGATGGAGTCGCAGCGATGATTTTCCAAAGCATGCCTTCAGGCTATTTTTCAGAGAAAAATATGGCAATGACAAACTCAGATACCCCCTTTTCGGAGATGAAGGAGTTGATGAGTTTGACAAAATCGACCTGAGGTGTGAACAGAATTATGCCTGGAGCATCGGCTCATCTTATAATTCAATGGTTCGCGAAGTTTTTTCGCGCGATTCACAGGGCGCTATGGGACAGCCATATACGCGCAGCCGTTATTACCACCTTTACCTAAACGGGATGTACTGGGGTCTTTTTCAGTCCCAGGAACGGTCTGAAGCCCGGTTTGCTGAATCATACTTCGGGGACGAAGAAGAGGACTATGATGTAGTAAAAGTAAACACTGAAAATGGTTATCTTGTTGAAGTGACTGACGGTACGTTCGATTCGTGGCAGAAACTTTATAATATGTGTCAGAAAGGCTTTTCATCAAATGCAGATTATTTCAGAATTGAAGGAAAGGATGAAAGGGGCAAACCGGTTAAAGGTGGAGAAATATTTGTGGATATTGATAATCTTATTGATTTCATGTCGGTGGTTTTCTATACCGGAAATTTTGACTCTCCGACCGCTGTATTTATGGAGAACAAAAAAGCGAATAATTTTTATGCAATCGATAACAGGGAAGACAGGTCAAAAGGTTTTACTTTCTATATGCATGATGCAGAGCATTCGCTTTTCGATGAGGCACACATTCCGGGTATGGGATTGTATGAGGACAGGGTAAATATCGGCACAAGGCAGGATAATCTGAAGATGGAAGTAAGCGATTTATCGAGGTTCCATCCGCAGTGGCTGCATTTTAAACTTTCAGCCAATCCTGAATACCGTATCCGGTTTGCTGACAGGGCATGGAAGCATTTCTCAGTTAAGGGTGTATTTTCTCCGGACAGCGCCCTGAAGAGGCTGAATAAGAGAATAAGTGAGGTTGACAGGGCTGTAATCGCAGAATCAGCAAGGTGGGGTGATTCAAAAAGGCCAGGGGCGCCCTACACGAAAAACAATAATTGGATCCCTGAAGTGGATAAGATCAGAAACAGGTTTATTCCTCTTCGTACAGGCATCGTGATCGGACAGCTTAAACAGGCAGGTCTCTATCCATTGATTAATCCTCCGGTCATAAGGAGCCAGAATGGCGATTTGAATGAAACCGACGTAATCCTTGATTCACCTCTCGCGGTTATTATCGAAAATCCTAACAGCTCCGGTACGATTTATTATACACTTAACGGTACCGATCCAAGAAAAACAGGAGGAGGCGTAAATATTGGAACACAATTTTCTCTTAATGATATTAATCTTGATATTACTTCATCGACTCAGATCAAAGCCAGGGTTTTATCAAACGGAAACTGGAGCGCAATTCAGCAGGTCAATTTTATAGATCCGGATGAAGATTATTCGGACCTCCGGGTCACTGAGCTGCACTATCACCCGCCTGATTATATTTCAGGCTCCGATACAACTGAGGGGCAGGATCTTGAATTCATTGAATTCAAGAATATAGGAAGCAACTCGATTAACCTTGGGGGAATAGTGGTTGACTCAGCGGTACATTACGTTTTTCCCGAAAATATACTTCTTCCTCCGCGGCAGTTCTGGGTAATAGCATCAAAGCCTAAAAAATTCTATAACTTTTATGGGTTGGTGCCTTCGGGAAACTATCAGGGAAACCTCTCGAATACGGGTGAGGAATTGTTATTGAACGACCGTGGAGGAGATGAAATAATAAATTTTATCTATGATGATTCTTCGCCATGGCCATCGGACGCTGACGGAGAAGGTTACTCACTCTCATCAGCGGAAATTAATCCTGCAGGCTCTCCCGGCGATTTTTCATACTGGACATTATCGGTGATAAAGGATGGGACTCCATTCGCTGACAATGTAATTGCACCTGAAGAGCCACCTGTTACAGGGGAAACCGGATCGCTTTCGGTGTATCCGAATCCGACCACCGGACTTGTTACGATTCTTCTCAATACTGATGAAATGGTGAGCAGAATGGATTTGATGATATTCACAGTTACAGGCAAATTAATCAGACAAGAAAGCATTGGAAATCCCGGGTTGACAGATCTGTCGGCCTCCGGACTTCCGGCGGGTGTCTATATTCTGAAAGTGAGTACATCAAAGTACAGCAAGAGGATTGCAGTTATTCTTACCAAATAATAATCAATAAAACTGAGATCATGTCGAGAAGAATCATTTTAACCATGGTAACCGTCATTTTCCTTACGGCGTCAGGTTTTTCACAAAAACTAAGGACCAGGCACACCTTTACGCTGGGAACCACTGAGTTCATGCTGGATGGAAGTCCATTCCAGATAATCAGCGGTGAAATGCATCCGTCAAGGATACCTTCAGACTACTGGCGCCACCGGATCCAGATGGCCAAGGCCATGGGATGCAACACAATAAGCGTCTATATCATGTGGAACTACCATGAATTACAGGAAGGGGTTTTTGACTTTGAAAGCAGGAACCGCAATCTCAGCGAATTCTTCAATATAATTCAGGAAGAGGATTTGTGGCTGATAATACGTCCCGGACCATATGTCTGCGCAGAATGGGAACTGGGCGGAATACCTCCCTACCTCCTGAGAATCCCCGATATTAAGCTCAGATGCATGGATCCCAGGTATATGACTGCAGCTGAGAGGTATATTTCAAAGCTCGCAGAAGTTATAAAACCTTACCTGGTAACAAACGGCGGACCCGCCCTGATGCTACAGATAGAAAATGAATATGGAAGTTTTGGCAACGACAGGAATTATCTCTCAAGGCTGAAGGATGTATGGGTGGCAAACGGGATCGATGTTCCCTTCTTTACAGGTGACGGCCCTACTACTTATATGCTTGAGGCAGGGAGCCTTCCGGGATGTGCCGTCGGGCTCGATTCGGGAAGCCAGCCCTCTCATTTTGAGCTTGCTGAAAAAATGAATCCTGGTGTCCCGGTATTCAGTTCGGAGACTTATCCCGGATGGCTCACTCATTGGGGAGAAGAATGGGCCAGACCTGATACCACCGGGTTGCTGACTGAGATAAAATATCTTATGGATAACAAAAAATCATTTAACCTGTATGTCATTCACGGAGGCACTAATTTCGGGTATACCGCCGGGGCCAATTCAGGAGGGAAGGGCTATGAACCGGATGTCACAAGCTACGATTATGATGCCCCTATAAATGAACAGGGACAGGTCACACCTAAATATATGGCTCTCAGGAGACTTCTTGGCTCATATTTTCCGAAAGGGAAGAAGCTGCCTCCGGTACCTGAAGCAATACCTGCATATGATGTTCCTTCAATAGGGCTCACAACTTTCTCATCCGTCTGGGATAATCTTCCGAAGCCTGTCAATTCGGTGCAGCCCAAACCTTTTGAAGCATACAACCAGGATTATGGCTTCATACTTTACACTACTGAGCTGATCGGACATAAGAAGGGGAAGCTGACAGTTACCGATCTGCACGATTATGCGACTATATTTCTGAACGGTGAGTTTATTGGCACACTCGACAGGAGGGAGGGCGTCAATTCGATCGATATTCCTGAGAGCAAAGTAATGAATCCTGTTCTTGAGATACTTGTAGAGGGGATGGGCCGCATTAATTTTGCCCAGCATCTTATTGACAGAAAAGGTATCACCGACCGTGTCACACTTAATGGAATGACCCTGATGAACTGGAAGGTGTACAATCTGCCAATGGATGATAAATTTATTTACGATCTGAGATCATCCAGCAGAACCCCCGGTAAAAGAGGTATTTTCTTCAAAGGCAACTTCTTTCTCGGCTCTGCCGGGGATACGTTCCTCGATCTGTCGAATTTCAAGAAAGGCATAGCATGGGTGAATGGCCACAATCTTGGACGCTACTGGAACATAGGTCCGCAAAAGAGGCTCTATTGTCCGGCCTCATTCCTGAGACAGGGTACCAACGAAATGATTGTATTCGACCTTCTACAGACCGAACCTCAGATAGTGGTCGGATTTAAAACTGCGGAATAAGGTTGCTAAACAAGAATTTTCGTCTGCAGATTCGTAATACTTGTTTTGATATCATCAAATGGTGTCCCGTTCTTGCTTAAATCCTGTTCCACAACCATGTATTTCATGCCGGCTATATCCTTGACGGCCAGTATTGCCTTGAAATCAATTATTCCGGCGCCAACAGGAGCAAAATCGTCTTCACCTTCTGTTGTAAAATAAGGAGTTTCACGGGTGTACATATCTTTCATGTGGAAAAGCTGGAACCTTCCGGGATATTTTTTGATGATGTCAACAGGATCGCGGCCGGCTTTGGTTGTCCAGAACATGTCAAGTTCCATTGTAACAAGATCCTTGTCGAGCTCGGCCAGCATGATGTCAAAGTACGGGATCTTACCCTCAACAACATCAAACTCGAAGTTGTGGTTATGGTATCCGAACACTATTCCGTGGTCCTTCATGATCCCCCCAACCTTATTCCAGTCAGCTGCCATCTTTTGATAGCTGGCAATGGTTGTTCTTGCTTCTTCCACAATCCAAGGCTGGATACAGTACCTGACGCCTAATTTGGCATGATCTTCGGCCATCTTCTGTGCGTTATCAAGTGTGATCCCTTCAGCTTCAACCTGGGTATGACTGCTTAGGATCTCCATCCCCATGCCAGTTACAAGCTTTTTAAATTCTCCTGGTTCATACCCGTAAAACTTGCCGTCAGCATAGCTGGCAAGTTCGAGGTATTTGTATCCGGCATCGCCAACTTTTTTTAATGATCCCGGTACATCCACTGCCATTGCATCACGGATCGTGTACAATTGAAGGGCTATTCCGGGAAGAGCGGCTTTACCGCATCCATACTGTGATACAAGGATGGCTCCCATCGTTCCGGCAGCCGATAATTTCAGGAAATCTCTCCTGGATTGTGATTTTTTCATAGTGCTGGTTATGAATAATTTT
>DAIUKI010000125.1:0-5760 GCA_036848255.1 Bacteroidales bacterium
GGGCTCCGGTTCGTTTATTTAGAAGAATTTCTTAAATTGATCAAAATTTTAAAATAATGAAAACCCCAATTATCAAACTCTGTGCAATGATAGTGTTGGTTACTCTTTTCGGATGTTCACCTGGTGTTCAATCTCCTCAACAGGAAGAAGAAACGACAAAAAGAGATTATTATGTGGCGGCGTATATCTGGCCGTCGTGCCACGACGATTCATTGGGCAGGGAGAAGCTGTGGTCAGAAGGCACCGGAGAATGGGAAGTTATTAAAAAGGGCAATCCCCGTTTCGACGGGCACTACCAGCCCCGTCAGCCGCTTTGGGGTTACGAATTGGACAACGATCCAACGGTGGTGGAAAAATGGATTGATGTAGCCACTGACTACGGTGTCAATGTATTCGTTTACGATTGGTATTGGTATGATGAGGGTCCGTTTCTGGAAAGTGCCCTTAATGATGGTTTCCTGAAAGCAAGGAACAACCAGAAAATGCAGTTTTACATCATGTGGGCCAACCACGATGTGAAGTACAATTACTGGAATTTTCACCGCTACAAGGACAATACCGATATCCTGTGGAACGCCAAAGTGGACTGGAAAAACTATCAAATTATCGTGGACAGGGTCATCAATCAGTATTTCAAGCGACCGAACTATTTTAAAATTAACGGTGAGCCGGTATTTTCCATCTTCAGCGTGAACAAACTGCTGGAAAGCTTTGGCAATAGTGAGGAAGAAGCCCGCAAAGCCCTGGATTATTTTCGCGATGAAGTGAAAAAAGCCGGCTTCCCAGGCTTGCATATCCAGTGGAACCAGGGTGGCGGCTCCGTGATGTCGGAAGAGGTAGCCGGGCAGTTTGCGAACAGTGTGAAAGTTATGGGATTCAACAGTATTGCTATGTACAATATGGGTGGACGTGTTGAAGATTATATTACTTATGGCACAAATTCAATCAGGATACGCGAACAAATGGACTCCGTCCTGGATGTACCTGTCTTTCCCTGCGTGTCCATCGGGTGGGACGATACGCCGCGTTTTCCCGAAAAAGGAATCCACGATGTGGTACACTACCACAACACGCCCCAAAGTTTTGCAACCCTGCTCGCCAAAGCGAAAAAATATGCTGACAGCCACCCCGAACAGCCCAAACTGATCACCATCAACGCGTGGAACGAATGGGTGGAAGGCAGTTACTTGTTGCCCGACATGCTCAACGGATTCGGCTATCTGGAAGCAGTGAAGGAGGTGATCATTGACGGGAAATACGACAGGTATTAAACCGGTAAAAAGTAAGATGGCCGGTTTTAATTGCCTTTCATTCGCTTCTGAAAAAATATTTTCCTCGCTCTTTCAGGCAATTAAAAACCCGGACACCTAACGGTGCCGGGTCTTTTTGGATTTGTCGGGGTGGCAGGATTCGAACCTGCGACCCTCTGGTCCCAAACCAGATGCGCTAACCGGGCTGCGCTACACCCCGAAAAAGTGCCGCAAAAATAACTCGACTTTTTATAATTTCATAATTTAAAACCCGATATTTTATTAAATCGGTAAAACCAAACTAAAGAAGTCCGGTAACATTTAACTGTTTCCCGGACTTCAGCAAAATTCTGGAAAGCCACTTTTCCTGCTTCTGGATTGCATCAACGTAGCATGATCAGAATGAATTCTAATGCAAAAATGTCACATCACCAACAATATTGAAATAATCGCCGTCAGCGTACCTTCCTGAAACTTTCCACACGTAGACACCCTGTACTGCCAGCTTCCCGTCTCCGAAATATCCATCCCATCCCTGGTAAAGTTCATCGCTTTCATAAATGAGTACTCCCCACCTGTTGAATATCTGAAGTTTATATTCAGTAACATTCTCATAGAATGGCCTGAAAACAAAGTCCATTTCTGGATAACACCCATTTCTCCATACTCCGCCGGTAGGACCTGTCTCGTTCCATTTGAACACATTGGGAAATTTAATGGATCCTATTTTCCAGTCAACTTTTATTGGAGTTGCCAACAACGCTGAATCAATACATCCATCGCTCGATGTTACTGTAAGGGACACAATATAATTTCCCTGCTCCTCATATTTATGAAAGGGATTTTTTTCGGTCGAAACCTTTCCATCGCCAAACCGCCATAACGATAATGAATCGTGCATGCTGTTATTTGAGAATACAACAATCTGCTCATTATTCACCACATCGGTCGGATACGCTTCAAAAATTGCGGAAGGATTCTGATAAACGGTAATAATTCCGTTATGTATCGATTCTCCGGCGATATTATACACTATTAGCTTCACCAGGTAAGTCCCGGGCACATAATAAGTATGTACCGGGTTTTCCTTGACAGAAAATTGCCCGTCCCCAAAACCCCAGATATAGCTCTCACCATACAGGCTGTTATTTGTAAACTGAACCGTCAGCGGAGAGCACCCGGTCGTATCCGGCCCAAAATCAGCTATCGGGGCCGGCGGCATAAGTACTTTAATATGAATTGTATCTATTCCAAAGCAGCCATATCTGTCCATAATAGTCTCATATGTAATTATATGAGTACCAAGGCCCGCGGCTGTCGGATCAAACATATACCCCGTAACGGCGGTACCCGAAAAGATACCTCCGGCGGGAGTTGCATTCAATGTCACCGCGGGGTTGTTAAAATAGACGGTTCCAACCTTATCGATATTCACAACCGGAATGGGAACAACAGTAACATCTTCAGTATCGCTATCACTGCAATCAGGATTTGCTATACTGTAACTGATAATATGTGTACCGGCGCCGGCAACGGCCGGATCGAAAAGATTTCCTGTAACACCTGGTCCTGACCAGACTCCCCCCATATCATGAGCAGTCAGGTTAACCGGGGAGTTATTTATACAGAGGGTATCGACCGGATTTATTGTTGCATCGGGAACGGCAACAGTAATCGTAATCTGATGAGTGTCCATGCAACCGTTACTATCGACTATCTTGTATGTGATAGTATGGTTACCATAACCGGAAATGGCCGGATCAAAAGTGTTACCCACAATTCCGGGACCTGACCACAAGCCGCCCATATCATGTGCCGTAAGGGTAACTGTTGCATCGGTGGCACATAATGTCGGAACCGGAGTAATTGTCGCATCCGGTTTTGGTACGACTGTTACAACAGCAGTATCAGAATCACTGCATCCGTCAGCATTAGTTATCTCATATCTTATTATATGATTGCCTGCACCCGCAATTATTGGATTGAAACTATCTCCCGAAACTCCTCTTCCTGACCATGTTCCCCCTGGATCATGAGCAGTTAAAGTCACCGGAGGAGCGTTGCTGCACATTTTAACGACAGGTGTTATAGTTGCATCCGGATAGGGGACAATCAATATTATCGCGGTGGTTACAACCGGTGGATTATCTCCGTCTTGCCTGTTGCGGGGAAGACCGGGGATATTCGGATCATCATACGGATTACAGTAGTTCCAGTTTCTCAGGGTAACCTGGAAATACTGCCCTATCAGCTTGTCATTTGCAACATTGATCACGTCCGACCATACACCTGATCCGGTTACAGGACCGGTCAGTGTAATTACTCCGTCGGCATAGGGAAAACTTCTTGATCTGCCATCAATTGTAACAGGTGTACCTGTCATGGTGATGTCAGTTCCGTATATCCACTGTATCCACCTTGTGTTGACATTGGGATTGTCCCTTTCCTGAGGAGGGACGCAATTGAATTGTGTAAGGTCCTGGAAACGTACATCAGCGCTGTTTCCAAAGCATACAGGATAAACAAGCGGATTTATATGCATATGTCCGCCGTTATGATCATCATTATCCCATACTGTTACTATCTGCTCCTGTGTTGATGAAGTGCAGAGAACACCATTTACAGCAAGTGTCGCCTGAGGATGGTAGTTGCAAACGTTGCCTGCAGATGTGTATATATTCGTGGCAGTTGCTGTAAAGATTCCGGGGCCCGTCTGGACGGCCGGAACAGTGACAACAGTGCCATTATTCCAGTCGAATCTTATTTCAACCGGAGTCCCTGCATTAGTAACTCCTGAATAGGTTACATTCCATGATACTGTTACCGGAGAACAGAGTTTATCAGGTGTTATATTATTAGCTTTTGAAATTATGGTACAGTTTTGTCCCAGAATGCCCGTCGAAAGTAATCCGGTAAAGAGGAATAGTAAATATTTTTTCATAGACCTAAGAATTTTTGTTCAATGTATGAACCAGAAACTCCTTAAGGTACAATGTGCCCGTCCGGTTGCCAGGATGTATAGCCTTGCTGCTGTAATACAGTATAACACAATATTAAAATGCTGAAATTGACCTTCTTTTATCAATCAGAAAACGGGAATAGGTGAGATTTATTACATAGGACTATGATAAAAAGGCGTCGGGCATCGGACGTCAGGAAAAGTCGTGCAGTCATGAGTATTCTGCGAAAATCTGCGAAATCTGCGGGAAATGAAGAAGGGAGAGGGAGAAGGGGCGAGAGGGAGAGGGGGCGATCCTCATTACTCACCACTCACTACTCATAACTTCTTCCTCTGTGATATAGTTCCTGTTTTCTTGTCCTTTAGAATAAGCTTAACCGAGCCATCGGGCATTGTTTCTTCCTTGACGAGTAAATGATCCTGGTCGTAATCACGGAGGGCATTGATCCTTTCCGTTTTTTCCCTCCCGCGCCATTCCTTTAATTTAACTGGTTCCCATTTGCGGGATTTTACCGACCGGTAGCAGGCATCCATTATCTCGTTTACAATATAACCGTCGTAGAATGTCTCCTTCGGCTGGGTCTGGTTATCATAAGCATTGAACATATCGGTCAGCATATCGGTATAGCCAAGCTCCACAACTTCGTCGCCCACAGGGAAGAGCCACCCTTTCCCGGTTTCTGCCTTTTCGGCAACATATCCTTTCTTCCCTCCGGCAGTGAACATCTCAAAGCCTGTCCTGAGGAAGTTATTGACCCAAATCGTTCCTTCGGTGCCCATCACCTCATCACGCAGGTCCATTCCGCCCCGGAATGACCAGCTGACCTCAAACTGACCTATCGCACCATTCTCGTACTTAACCCATCCGAGGGCATTATCCTCAGCGTCGATAGGTTTCACAAGCGTATCGGCCCAGCACATGACTTCCACCGGCCTTATCTCCTTTCCTATGTAGCTGCGCGATATTTCAATGCAGTGGCAGCCCATATCGAGCAAAACACCGCCGCCCGACAATGCCATTGTCCAGAACCAGTCACTGTGCGGCCCCGGATGGGTTTCCCTTGAGCGTGCCCATATAACATCACCCACCGCCCCCATCTCCACCGACTTTATTGCTTTGAGCGTTTTGGGGGTATAGACCAGATCCTCCATATATCCATTGGTCACTCCCGCTTTCTCAACCATATCAAGCATCTTCTTTGCCTCAATGGCATTTCGTCCGAGAGGCTTTGTGCAGAAAACCGCTTTTTTTGCAGCTGCCGCCATAGCGACGGCTTCAAGATGAAGGTTATTTGGAAGTCCTATCATTACAACATCAACTTCCGGATCGTTAACTGCTTCTTCCATCGAAGTTGTCCATTTTGAAATCCCGTGCTTCTTTGCAAAGGCCTTTCCCCTTGCATTATCACGTGAATATATCACGTGAACCTGGTCGCGGTTACGCTGGCCATGAATTGAAAAGGTGTAAAAATCGCCGATGAATCCTGCGCCGAGCATTGCTACTTTTGCCATATCTCTTATTTTACAGTTTAAATTTTTATAAGGTTAAGT
>DAIUKI010000125.1:5860-7581 GCA_036848255.1 Bacteroidales bacterium
TACTGGTTACTGGTTACTGGTTACTGGTTACTGGTTACTGGTTACT
Source organism: Bacteroidales bacterium (assembly GCA_036848255.1). GTDB lineage: Bacteria > Bacteroidota > Bacteroidia > Bacteroidales > VadinHA17 > LD21. Next base: position 5,907 of record DAIUKI010000125.1, read on the forward strand.
GGTTACTGGTTACTGGGTTTTTTGAACAAGCAACAAGCAACAAGGAACAAGCAACAAGCAACAAGCAACTTATCTATTTACTAATCAATTCGATTACATTGCCCTCCGGATCGAGTACCACGCTTTCATAATATCCGTCTCCGGTAATCCTCGGTCCGCTGACAATCCGGTGTCCGTCATTCTCCAGAGTCGCTGTTATCTCATCCACCTTATCCCTGCTTCCGGTATCCAATGCAAAATGAGTAATTCCAAGATTCTCCCCTCCCCTTTCCGTTATTATATCATCCCTCTTCATAAGTTCTATCCTTGCTCCGCTTGCAAAAGCAACAAAATACGAGGAGAACTGCTTTTTCGGATTAACGTACTTTTCATTGACTGAACAATCAAAGTACTTCATGAAAAAATTCTTCTCCATCTCAAGGTCAGCGGTCCAGATCGCTATATGATCAATATGCATTCTTTCAGTTATGTTAATCTTTGGCAAATATATGTATCCGTCAATGAATCCGGACTTATTTTCTATCTATACTTTTTAAATACGTAACTTTGCACTTAATTTTGCGTATAACCTGCAAAAGGTATTAAATAATATGAGAAAAAATATAATTATTACTGCAGTTATTCTTGCTGTGATAAGCTGGCAATGCTCAAAGGTTGATCAGCCTCTTACTCTTAAAGAATCAATTGAAGAGAGCGCTGCAAAGATCAACACGGCATTTGATAAAATAGCCGCTTCGGAAGGGAGCCAGATGCTTTCGGTTACTGATGAAGGTGCCAAATCAGATTTTGTTGAAGGGTTCCGCGACAGTATAAATCTGGATCTTATCGCCGGTATATATGACTTTAAGCCCGGAACCGAACAGCCACGTAATCTTTTTTTCCCTTTCAGGCTTTTCCTCAAAACCTCAACAAGTGAGGAGCTGATTGTCAATCTGCCTGAAAAGCTTGTTTTTCATCCCAGAAATCTTCATTTCTGCAACCGGGCTGATTCGGCCCTTAAAAACAACTTTAAAATAATCGCAACAGATTATCATCTCTACTATAACTGGTGGAACAATTCCGATTATAAGCTTGATGCAGATTTCTTTCTGGATTCGAAAGAGATCGGAAACCTGAAGATGTTCTCATCCTGGAGATCAGGTGCCGAAGGCTCATATTCAAATAATTTCACTTTCCCTGAGGGATATACGGTAATCAGGAGCGGTGAAACCGGGGACTCCAGTAAATTGATTTTTGCACTGGCCCTGGATAAGGATACCCTGCTCTGCGAGACTATTATGTTTAATGGTGAAGGCTTCAAAAGAAAAGAGAAACTCTACATTTTGTCGATCGGCAATGTAGATATTATGAGGGGAACCGGTATTGACTCAATTCAGGTATATCTCGACGGGGTCCTTCAGAAAAACGCAAGTGCGAAGATAATTGACCAACAGGATTACAATTCATCGATATGCAACAAGAGGGATATTCAGCTTACATTTGATGATGGAACCACTGCAAAGCTTAGTGAACTCATTTCTCCGGCAAGGGAGTCGATAAGATCACTTTCAAAAGTCATGGGAGAGATGTATTTCTCGAAGCAGGTAATCGATTATATCGCTTTCAGCATTTACTATAACAGTCACTGATCAGAAGCACTTCTCAACTACATAGTGCTGTCCAACCCAGGATGAAA
>DAIUKI010000126.1:0-3011 GCA_036848255.1 Bacteroidales bacterium
AACATTATTTCATCGTCGCCTTCCTGGTTGTAACATTAACCGGACCGCCTTTGCCGTTGATGATGCTTTTAACGACACTCTCCTTATTACCGTTGAGCCAGAAGATAATCTTGTTATGGATCTTATCCTCGAGATGCACAGGGGTTTCAATTGCATTATCGACAATAACAGGGGCGTCGTAAAAGACATTGTAAATTCCTATTCCCCAGGCTTCGTGGGTCTTTACATGGTCTGCAACCTTGTATGAGGCATATCCGTAAATACCGTCATGCTTCCAGGCATCCACTGACGGCGGGTCATAGGGCATCTCGCTCTGGTAAAAATAAACCCTGCCGTTGTTGCCGTTCCACAGTGTCTGGTACTCCTGGAAATGCTCGTTGAAAAGTCCGTAAATTGTTACATTGTCGCCATTGACAATAAGACCGTTTGCCGCCCTGTTCTTTTCCCACCCGACACCGTTGCCGTGATCGGCCCTCCAGAGCCATATATGGTCAACGACAACATCCTTGCTGTTTATTTCCATGCAGGCTTTTGCAGAACCTTCAGCCGGACCGCCGACCCTGAAAAATATGTCATATAAAAACAAAGGATTTGCGTCATCCTCCTTCGCTGAAGCTTCAGAGGTCACGAGCGGCTTGTGGGATCCCGGTATTCCTGCAACAAAGAGCTTTTCGGAGAAAACCTTTCCGGCATCAATTGTGAGTCCGCAGACAGATACCCCGTCAATGTCTGATATTTCCAATGCAGCATTGCCGTTTTCCGGTATAAGAGTTGCCAGTCCTATTCCCATGACAACTGTACCCGGTTTTGTAACTTTAAGACTATTGCTCAGGAAATATCTACCCGGTGTAATCAGAAGATGTTTTCCCTTGCTCAATTCAGAATTCATCGTTTCCGCATTATCAATACCCGGTTTTGCTATGTAAAACTTTTCAAGGCTTATTGTCTTTTCCGATTTGATGCCGCTAACCCAGTCAGCTCCCGAGCTGTTTTTCTTAAGCTGGGGTATTTTCAAATTAAATTCCCTGCCGTCAAATGACAGGAATGGTTTTTCGCGGACAATGGGAGTTTCCTGTATAGTTGTGTATGGCAGTTCCGGCCAGTTTTCAGCCGGCGCACCGTTCACACCGACGAACATCATGTTCCAGTTTCCACCGATCCATTTACCGATTTCAGAGTTACGGGTAAACCATTGTTGCTGTGGACCGGATGTAATATTTCCGTCCACTTTCGAATCGGCGAGAAAACCGCCGCTTGCATATCCCTTGTCGAACAGCTGCAGGTTTCCTTTAATGTGAACCCTCCGCAAGGGAGCAGCCTGCGACACACCCCAGACCATTGTGGAATCACCAGCAGGGATAATCGTAAGGTTCTCGACCGATCTCCAGAAATTTGTGAGAACACTGTTGCCATGGGTCGTGTTCGACCTCACTGCTCCGCTGATCACAACATCCCGGGGAGATTCTCCCAGGCCAAGGACCTGCATATAGTAATCGACCTTAATGTCGAGATCATAACTTCCTGGCCTGAAAAGAAGTGCATAGCGGTTAAGGCTGAATTCGCTCCTGCGGGCCGACTGCCGGGCAAAAATGGTATCAATTACCGTCTGAATCTCCTTCATATCCATCGATGGATCAAAGACAAAAACATTCTCTCCAAGCAATGGCAGGTTATATTTCCTGAAACTCTCCGGCATAGCTCTGCCTGAAGCGTTGCCAGTCTGTGAGAAACTGTCAGGTGGTCCTGAAAATAAACCCAGAATCCAAACCGGAATAAATAACAAAATCTTCCTCGTCTCCATATCAGATTTTAATAAAAAGTTTGTTCTTGTAAAGCCAGTAACAAAGATACCACATCGCAGCCCATACCCCTATGCTTGCAATAATCTCAACTCCCGTTTCTCCTGTCCAGGAGAAGAAGAGTTTGCTGAAAGGAGTGACCATCCTGCCAATAAAGCCGGCGCCCCTGAGCGAAAAGAACAGGTATATGAAGATGCTGTTCATGCCCACCACTATAAAGAACCACGACCCTTTTCCGAAAAGCTTTTTTACATCGATCAGCCAGTAGCAGAAGGCAAGGGTAAGTATTGCCAATCCTCCGCTTGCGAATACAAATGAGGATGTTGCGATCTTCTTGATTATAGGAGTGATATTCAGCAGGTCGAGGGTATATCCGATTGCAAGTGCCGATACTCCGGCAATGAACAGTGCACGGATCTTTTGCGTGGAACTCTTTTCGCTCATAAGAAGCTTTCCGCAGAGCACACCCCATACCGTATGGGCGGTTGTAGATACAAAATTCAGTGTTGCCCATTCGCTTGTCTTCTCAACCCCTTCGATCTTGTTATTGAACCAGGCTCCAAGGTTCTCAAAGTTAACCCATGGATTATTGAATCCCTCCACCGGGAAAAAGCGGTAAGCAAGATCGATAAGGAGCAGGATCGCCAGGGTGAAGGCCAGCTGGAACCTGAAGCTCCTGTTTCTTATCAGGAATGCCACGATGTAGGTGACCGAAAGTTGTGCCAGGACATTCTGGAACCTGAAGACAAGCCGCCCGGCATCAATGAAATAAAGGGCCCAGCCGAAGAACAGCAGTAAACCGGCACGTTTGAATGCATGCAGTGTTATAGTGCCTGTGCTTTCTCCCTTTTTTAACCTGTTTGCGACAGCAAACGGGATCGCGACACCAACGATGAACATGAAGAAAGGCTGGATTAAGTCCCAGAAATGGAGTCCGTGCCATTCATGGTGGTGGAGCTGGTTTCCGAGAAAATGCACAAATCCGTTGTTGGAATGCAGAAGGTGTGAATAGAGTTCGGTTGCTTCTCCTGCCAGGAGGAACATCGTGAATCCGCGGAAAAAATCAACTGATGTTATCCTGGGGGGAACAGAAAGAACTGGAGTTTGGGTTTCTGAGGACATGTTTCAGATTTTTGGAAGTTTAATTAGCGTAATCCAAATGTAAGAAATAATGTATTATGTATTACAGGCATCTGGCGTCAGGCGTCAGGC
>DAIUKI010000126.1:3111-7580 GCA_036848255.1 Bacteroidales bacterium
AAATGTAAGAAATAATGTATTATGTATTACAGGCATCTGGCGTCAGGCGTCAGGCAATGCAAAAAGGCGTCAGGCATCAGGCAGTCAGCTCCCGGAACCTTGCAAGGTGTTCGGCAGTTCCGGTCACCAGCCGCTGAACCGCCAGGCCATGCCTGATGTCAGGGATAATTACCTCGGAGGCAGTGTTTTTGAGAAATACATAATGGGCATGGATCATCGACCGGTGCCAGCCCCCGGGTACATGTCCCGACGGAAAGGTTGTGACAGGTTTGTAGTTGCTCCCTGTCATCTGCCTCGACCAGGCTCCTGATTCTTCAGTATAGTATTCAAAGAAATCGGGAGTTAAGGATGAATACCTTAGTGCACCTCCTGTGGCAAAGATCTCAAATGAGAGGTTATCTCCGGTACCTGAGCTCACCCGGCTTGACGAGAGTGTTCCTGCTGCATGGCTCTCCTCATAATAAAGTGATATCTGGCTGAAGAGATCAGATCCTTCTGGCACATCTTCAAATTCACCGGACTGCAGAGCTCCCGTGATACGTATCTTCTCTCCCATAAATGCAATGAGAAGACTGATAATATGTGAACCCAGATCGGCCATCGCGCCTCCGTCAGGTGCAGGGGTGAGACGGGATATCCTTTTATCCCTGTATGATTTTTTGAGATAGTCGCTGTGATAGTATTTAAGGTCAAAGTGTATTGGTTTACCTAGTATGCCTGATCTCCATAAAATAAGAGCTTCCCTCACTGCAGCCGCATATAGATATTGAAATCCTACCTGTGTCTTTATGTGAGGATGCTGCCCGCTCAGCTGGAGCAGGTCTTTCTCTTCCTGTGGGCCGGAGCAAACTGGTTTTTCAAGATAGATCCGCTTTATGTTCTTCATCCCGAGGACAGCCCTGAAATGTTCAAAATGAACCTTGTTTGGCCCGAGGATAAAAACAGTGTCGATACTTTTATCGCCCAAAAACTCCTCATAATCAAGGGCTCTTGCAAATCCGTACCTGGAGGCAAATGATTCCCGGCTCTCCCTTGTAGCCGAACAGACCGCCGCCAGCTCAATCGTCGGGACATCGTTGTAGTAATATTTTAGGGAATTAAGCGAAAATGCATGGGAACGGGCAATCCCTCCGGATCCTAAAAAACCGATTACAGCTTTTTCATTGTCCATGATCTGTTATGCTAAGTTATTTTCGTTTTTCTGAAAGTCTTTATATTTTTAAAGCCCCCCTGGGCTTTTAGCCCTGACCGAAGTGTCAGTGGGGGTTGGGGGGTAAACCTCAACCTTTTCGGGTTCAGGATTAAACTCCCCTTCCCAGCGTGCTATCACAGCAGTGGCAAGGCAATTGCCCAGGACGTTCACGGAGGTCCTGGCCATATCCATTAATTCATCAATGCCAAGAATTATATATATTGGCCAGGTAGGGAGGCCAAAGCTGGCTGCAGTACCCAGCAGGATCACCAGTGATGCCCTCGGTACACCGGCAACCCCCTTGCTGGTAAGCATCAGCGTGAAAACTATAAGAAGCTGTTTCTCAAAAGGCAGATGGATACCGCTGATCTGTGCAACGAAAATTGTGGCAAGAGAAAGATACAATGTCGTTCCATCGAGGTTGAAGCTGTAACCCGTTGGCATTACGAAAGCGACTATTTTACGGGGGACGCCGAACTCTTCCATCCTTTCCATGGCAATCGGAAGAGCCGATTCAGAGCTAGTAGTAGCAAAAGCTATTGTAATAGGTTCGGCCACCTTATTGAGGAATTTCTTAACAGGGATCCTGAACAGGAGTGCAACAGGTAAAAACACAACCAGCACCAGGATGATCAGCGATACATATAGTGTGGCAAGCAACTTGAAGAGATTGACAAGGATGTCCAGACCCATATGTCCGATACTGTAAGCAATCGCGGCAAATACGGCAAAAGGGGCAAAGTACATTATAATCTGGGTGAATTTGAACATTGTCTCTGCAAGCGCCTCGGTAAATCTCACCATCGGAATCTTATACTTGTCTTTTAACATCGCAACTGCAATACCGAAAATAATGCTGAAAACAACTATCTGAAGGACCTGTCCCTCGTAAATTGATTTGGCAATATTCTCGGGGAAAATGTGAAGAATCAGGTCGCTTCCCGATTGAGGAACCACCTGTGCAATCTCCGACTGATTTACTGCATCGGGGACATTTACGCCAACACCCGCCTTGCTGATATTGATCGCAAACAATCCTATGAAAAGAGCAATGGTGGATACCACTTCAAAATATACAAGCGATTTCCAGCCCATCCTGCCTACCTGCTTCAGGTTTGAGTGACCGGCGATACCGACTACAAGTGTGGCAAAGAGCAGAGGTGCAATTATTGTCTTAATAAGACGCAGGAAGATCTTGCTTACAAGCTGCATCTTTACAGCCACGTGAGGAAGGTCAACACCGAATTCGGCGCCAACGATCATGCTTATCAGGATCCATGTAGTCAGCGACTTTTTATATAAAGCGTATCCGATAAAAGCCCCGATGGCGATCCACCTGAAAACCATCAGTACATACTTGTTTATGCTGATGATATCGTAATGGTTTATAATTGTCAGCAATGAAACCGTAAAAAGTGTTGCCAGAAGAAAAATCACATAAGACTTTGGAACCCTGCCCTTGATTTTCTTTTCCGGATCAACATTCAAAATGACTTTTTGGGATTCAGGCATAATTATTTTATTTCAGGTAGGTAACCAAAATTAATTTAAGTTGCTGGTTACTTGTTCCTGGTTACTTGTTAATTGTTGAGTATAAGAATAATATGTGATTTTATTGTTATTCATTAAGTTTCTTTAAAACAGCCAAAAACCTCATTTTCAAACAACTAGGAACAAGCACCAAGTAACTAGCAACTTGGGTTAATTAAATGACAGGCTGAAAATAGCCATTGTTTGCGAAGGATGTATAAAAATCAAAAAAAAATAATAAATTCACCACCGTGGATTAGATTTAAATAAACCTAAAACATTCAATATGAGATTTAAACTGAGAGCCGGATTTTTTTATCTTATTGTGATTGCATTTGTAGTCGCTTTAACATCATGTTCAAAATCAGCCAACTGGAACCAGTTCAGGGGACCTGACGGGAATATGGCACTTGCATCCACCAGCCTTCCTGAAAAATGGAGCAATGACACAAATGTGGTCTGGACTGTCGCCCTTGACGGAGCTGGCTACTCATCTCCTGTGGTGTGGGGAAACAGGATTTTTGTTACATCGGCATTCCCGGAAAAGGTTAACCCTGCGCCCGAAAGGCCACCAATGCCGGCAGGTCCCCCTCAGCAGCCCGGACAGGCTCAGCAGCCCGGACAGGCTCCGCAACCCGGCCAGGGACCACAGCCGGGACAACAACCCCGCCAGGGACAGCCCGCCCAACCACCTCAGCCGGAGGTGCCTGATACAAGCTTCAAAAAGGAGATTTACCGGTGGGAGGTTAAATGTTTTGACCTTAAAAGCGGAAAGGAACTTTGGAAGCAGGTTGCTTACAGCGGCGCTCCGAAGGCAGGCAAGAATACCAACAGTACCTATGCATGCGAAACTCCGGTGACAGACGGGGAAAGAATCTATGCATATTTTGGTATGCATGGGTTATATTGCTACAATATGGAGGGCTTGCTTTTATGGCAGAAGGATCCTGGCGTCCATTATACCCAGCGGGGATGGGGAACAGGTTCTTCCCCGGTGTTGCACAACAACATTATCTATATACAGTTCGACAATGAGGAGAACTCATATATTACAGCTCTTGATGCGGTTTCGGGTGAAGAGAAGTGGCGGGTCAGTCGTGATGAAAAGACCACATACAGCACACCTTACATCTGGAAGAATAAAGTGAGGACAGAGCTTATTGCATGCGGCAAAACCGCCCGCTCCTACGATCCTGAAACCGGAAAACTTCTCTGGGAAATGAAAATGGGTGGTGAACAGGTCATCCCTTCCCCTGTCGGAAATGAAGAGCTCCTTTTCATCGGCAATGCCGGAGGAAGGGAAACAAAAGCCAGACTTTTCTCTCTTAAAGCCGGGATTGATGGTGAAATCACTGATGCAGGAATTGCATGGATGTCGGAGGAATCGGGGCTCGGTAATCCCTCGCCGCTGCTTTATAAGGACCGGATATACGTTATCGGAGGAAGGGGCGAAATTGCAGTCCTGGATGCCGCCACCGGAACCCTGAAATATCAGAAAAGGATCAATGGCATTTCCGTCTGGGCATCTCCCTGGGCCAATAACGACAAAATATACTTCATTGATGAAAAAGGAGTAACCCGTGTTTTCAAAGCCGGAGACACCTTTGAGCAGACAGCCGTCAATAACCTGGAAGGAACAAAGTTCTGGTCCTCGGTGGCAGTGGCCGGAAATGGATATATTTTCAAGGGAGGAGAGAAAATGTTTTATGTTAAAGAATAAGCGGCATTAAGGCGTGACGGCCCCGAC
>DAIUKI010000127.1:0-7570 GCA_036848255.1 Bacteroidales bacterium
AAGAATATCTTTAGTTTTGCTGACTGACAAGGTTTAATTGGAACAATATTTGAGGATATTAACTCCATACCGGAAGCGAAAGTATTGAGGATGAGAAATACTTACAGGTTTTTTATTGTCATTATCACATGCATGATCTTTCTGAATGCTGAGGGTCAGTTTTATAACGGCCACCAGATGTCGTTTGGAAAGAACAGGGTCCAGTATTTCGACTACTACTGGTCGTTCTACAGATTTGACGATTTCGACTGTTATTTCAATGAATACGGAAGGGATCTTGCCCAGTTCACCGCAGATTATGCCACCAGGAAGATTGACGAGATCGAAGGTTACTTTGATTATACCCTTGAAAAAAGGATGATCTTCGTTATTTATAACAAAAATAACGAATACAGGCAATCAAATATCGGACTGGTCACTTATGATGAAGAATCATATAACACAGGGGGATTCAGCAGGATAATCAAGAACAAGGTCATGCTTTATTATGAAGGCGACCATGTTTCGTACCAGAAGCAGATAGCGGCAGCTATTACTGAATCCATTATCAATGAGATGCTTTACAATGCCGATTTTAAGGACAGGATCTCAAGTTCATCGGTCATCTATATGCCCGACTGGTACCTGAAGGGCCTTATAAACTATGTCTCCTTTGGATGGGATTATGATGCCGAAAACCGGGTAAAGGATGGAATAAAGTCAGGTAAATACAAGAATATTAACCATCTCGAATTTGATGATGCAATTTTTGCCGGCCAGTCATTCTGGAGATTCATCGGCAAAACATACGGCGAGGCCATTATCCCGAATATTATTTATCTTACAAAAGTCTATAAAAATGTTGATGACGGTTTTCTTTATGTAACGGGGGTGAAGCTAAAGGATCTATTGAAGGAATGGAAGGCATTTTACAATGAGGAGTATTCTGCCGACCAGGATCTTCCGGCAGAGGATGGGAACACTCTGAAAAAATCGCGCAGGGAGCAGATCTACCAGCAGGTTAAAGTGAGTCCTGATAAAAAATATATTGCTTATGTTACAAACGACTGGGGCAAAAAAAAGATATGGCTTTATGACCAGACAACCGCTAAATTAAAACCGATATTCAGTGCTGAGCCAAAATACGAACATAAGACCGATAATACATATCCGGTTATCGGCTGGCACCCCTCCGGCAGGATACTGACCTATATAAATGAAGAAAAGGCAGGAATGGTGATCTATTTTTACAGGCCCGACGAGAAGAAGAGTGAGCAGAGGAATTTCCTTTATTTCGACAAGGTTCTTGATTTTTCATATTCTCCCGAAGGCTCGAGGATTGTCGTGTCAGCAGTAAAGGACGGAGTCACCGACATTTATTTACATAATGTATCATCGGGTACCAACGAGCAGATCACCCGGGATGTTGCTGATGACCTGAATCCGGCATTCCTTGGCACTCAGGGAAATGAAATTATATTTTCCTCAAACAGGTTATCAGATACTCTGTCAAACAATGGAGATCCTTTTGAGAAGCTCTCCTCCAGGTTTGATCTTTTCACCTATGATATTAATAAAAGGGATAATCTGGTTGTTAGGTTGTCAGAAGGTAACTATTCGAGCAGGTACCAGCCCTCAGGTACGACCGGAGGAACCATTTCCTATATAGGTGACGAAACCGGTATCCTGAACAGGTATTCGGCTGTTTATGACAGCGCCATAAGCTATATTGACACTGTCACTCATTACCGTTACTTTATTAAATCAGTTCCGGTTACCAATTATGACAGGAATATTCTGAACCAGTCGATCGTTGGTGGTTCGGACTTCTATGGTGAAGTTTTGTTCAAGGATGGAAAGTACAGGGTCAGAAAAGGTGATCAGGCAGGTTTGGCAGGCATCTCCGCGAACGAAATGATCAAAAGCAATTTCCGGAATGAACAGGATAAACTTTTTCACAAAGCCGACAGCATTGAGGAGATAAGGAAATGGCTGATCGCTGAAGACAAGAGGAGAAGGGATACCCTGACAAAACCCTACTACGAATATTTCCTCAACAATGAACCCATAAATATCAACCATTATATTTTCGAAAAGGAAAAGCAGAATTATTTTGATCTCCAGTGGCGGAAAAAATATATGGATATTGACCTGGATACAGGGAAAATCGATATTCCTTCGATCAGGATTTATGAGACCTCCTTTTACAATAATTATATTGCAAATCAGATCGACTTTACTTTCCTTAACAATACGTATCAGGTATTCAATGGCGGGACCGGTTACTTCAACCCCGGTGTTAACATGCTTACCAGGTTCGGCATTCTGGATCTCTTCGAGGACTACAGGCTCACCGCCGGTTTCAGGTTCTCCGGTAATTTTGACAGTAATGAATACCTCCTCAGCTTTGAGAGCCTGAAGGGAAAATTCGATAAGCAGTTCATTTTTCACCGGCAGGCTTATTTCGGACAGGATGAAGCCGGGTACCTTTACAAGACTCATACGCATAACGTTTATATTTCATATGCGAAGCCAATAACACCGGTGCTTGCCCTGAGGGGGACCCTTTCGTACAGAAACGACAGGCAGGTAATGCTCTCACAGGACTTGACATCACTGACTTCGGAGATACTGACAAGACACTGGGGAGGACTCAAGGGTGAAGTGATTTATGACAATACCCGCAAGAGAAGTGTCAATATTTACTTTGGCACAAGGTTTAAAATATTCGGTGAGTATTACAGGCAGATCACAACCAATAAATCAGACATGTTTGTAATCGGAGGTGATTTCAGACATTACACGCGCATACACAGGGAACTTATCTGGGCAAACCGTTTTGCAGCAAGCACTTCATTCGGGCCAACAAAACTTGTTTATTACCTTGGCGGCGTGGACAACTGGATGGGTTACCTATTTAACAAATACGAGATGTTCGATACATCTGTACCTGTTAGTCCGACACAAAACTATGGATTCCAGGCCACTGCTACAAACATGAGGGGATTTACCCAGAATGTCAGGAATGGTAATAATTTTGCACTGATTAACAGTGAAATAAGATGGCCATTCATCAGATATTTTGCCGGACATCCATTAAAATCGAACTTCCTTAACAGCCTTCAGATAGTTGCTTTCGGAGATATAGGGACTGCATGGACCGGTTTAAACCCATGGTCGGGCGAGAATGCCTATGATACTGAAATATTCAAGAATGGTCCTGTCACAGTCACCCTTGATTCAAACAGGAGTCCCATTGTGGCAGGATTCGGAGCCGGATTGCGGGCGCAGCTGATGGGATATTTTGTGAGGGCCGACTGGGCATGGGGCATTGAAGACCATTATATTCTTCCAAGGATCTTCTACCTTTCCTTCAGCCTCGATTTCTAGGATTTTTATGAGTTGCATTCCGGCACAATCTTTGTAAATCAACACGAAATAAATAACATGGATTCTTTTTCATTTGAAAAATTTAGAATATGTTTGCGGAATTGATGTTATAAATAACCAAAAAAAGTATAGAAATGGCTTACAAAATTAGTGAAGATTGTACTGCATGCGGAACCTGCATAGACGAATGTCCGGTTGAAGCAATATCAGAAGGTGATATCTATAAAATTGATCCTGACGTATGTACCGACTGTGGAACATGCGCTGATGTTTGCCCGGTTGAGGCAATTCATCCGGCCGAATAGTACTACGATTCAAAAGATTTAAGGGGCTGAAAGAGCCCCTTTTTTATTGGGGATTGTATCTGGCACTCTCAAGTATGTCCTGGACATTGATATTGCTCATTATAGCCTCCAGGCTTGTACCCTTGTTCTTAATCATATACGATTCTATTATCCTGAATCCAAGCCAGACAGCTGCCCTTCCGGGCGACTCATTCGTAAAATAGCTGGTAAATGGGGCATCGCCCACCAGCTTTCTTATAACAAACTGATCGGTCTTGAAAACCAGATCGTTCTCTACCAGATACTGCCACATCCGGCCTTCGTTGTTCCGGCAAAAATTCATCTGGTCAGGGGTAAATCCGAAAATAAGCTCATCTCCTGTATCAGGCAACATGCATCTTGCAAAATACCTGAGCTTGCCCTCATGGATCATTTCTGCAAGGAGATTATCGGCCGGATAATTCATCGTTGGGAAATCCCATTCCGAGGAGGCCCAGCCATACATACAGTCAGTTACGATATAGTCGGGTGTCATTTTCGCCGTCATGTAATTGTATATTCCCAAGCCTGGATAGTACTCACAATCAGCACCAAGATATTTGTCGAGGCTTATCCCGAGAAGAGGTTCGCCCGAAATAGTTAAAATGCTGGCATTGAATCCGGTGATGCACGAAAAGACTTCCGGTACAAACTTATCGGGAAAATAATACTTATAATGCCTGAAACCCTCTTCAATACCCTCTTCAACGGCCTCAAGATCAGGATATTTTTGTATGGTCAGATTGTAAACATCGTTATTCTGCCTATCGGTGCAGAATCGTACCAGGAAATCACCAAAGGTAGGATCGTTAATATCCCCGGTGTTGATCGCCAGGCTGAAAAGCTGAAGAATTGAGCCATATTTCTCCTTAAGCTCCGGCAACTCCTGTATTAATTCATCAGGATTGACGCTGAAAAGGTCCTTTTCGAGCCTTTTGATCTCAATATCGGCTTTTATAGATGAGATATTGACCTTATAAGGATCCTTCCTACATGATGCAAAACAGAGCATGAACAACAGAACTGCAGGGAAATATCTGATTCTTATTTTCATTGGATTCAGTTAATATGGCTAAAATAGATACTTTTGATTTAATTACAACACATAAAACGTATCTGTTTTTTCTGTTATTATTTGCTAATTTTGAATCCGGTATGATATACTATTTTTCAGGATTCAGATTTAAAAGCCATGTTACCTATAATTAAGTCAACTGAAAGGAGGAGAGTTATCTTTCTTTTGATCGCATTGATCCAGGCCGGAGTACTTTTGGCCCAGGATTACAGGTATGGTGTTTATACTGCTCCCGTGATCTCCTGGTTCAGGACAGACGTTGAGGAAGTAAGTAACAAGGGCGCCAGGGCAGGCTTTTTTTTCAGCATCTCGGCCGAGAGGCACCTTACCGATAACTGGTATTTCTCCTCCGGACTTGCATTTACTTCTGCCAGCAGCAGACTTGTAAGCACTAATAATTCATTTTTCAGATTCTCTGACCATACTGCCACAATTGCCGCAGGAGACCCGGTTATATACAAGCTTCAGTACATTTCGATGCCTGTCGGGATAAAGATAAAGACACACGAAACCGGTTATTTTTCATATTTCGCTGAATTCGGCCTTGATCCCAAAGTCGTAATAAACGGCAGAGTAGATATTCCGTCAATCGATATAAAAGGCAAAGGGGCAATGACGGAAATACGAAGGTTTAACGCAGGATATCATTTAACTGCAGGCGCCGAATACTCAATTGACGGGAATACATCGCTCATTCTTGGACTTGGCTACGAAAGCAGCATATTTGACATAACAAAGGATTTTGAAACCCTGGAAACTGATCGTACCACCCAAAAGATGCTGAAATTTATATTCGGTATTAATTTCTGACCTGATCTTCATGAAAATCACAATCGCCCAGCTCAATTATATCATTGGTAATTTCGATGGGAACAGGAAGTTGATTATTAAAGCCATTGAAAAGGCCAGGAATGAAGGATCGGATCTTGTAATATTCTCGGAACTCTGCATTCCGGGTTATCCGCCTCTTGACCTGCTCGACAGGGTGGATTTTATTGAAAAATGCGAACAGACAGTCATGGAAATTGCAGGATACTGCACAGGTATAACGGCAATAGTGGGCTCTCCTACATTCAACACCGGCCATGAAGGCAAAAAGCTCTATAACTCCGCACTTGTACTTTCAGAGGGCAGAGTGGTTTTCAGGACCAACAAGGCGCTCCTTCCTACTTATGATATATTTGATGAATACCGCTACTTTGAACCGGAAAGAAACTTCTCTGTCTTTTCAATCAAGGGGATTAAGATGGCCCTGACAATATGCGAGGACCTGTGGGATGAACAGCCGTTCGACAACAAATTCGAAAAATCGAGACTTTATACCGTGTCTCCCATGGATGAACTCGTCCGGTATGGCCCCGACATTATTATCAATATTTCAGCATCTCCGTTTTCCTACACAAAAGTTGAAGCGAAGAAGGAAATATTCATTTCAAAGGCGATCAAGTACGGGATACCTGTGGTTACCGCAAACCAGACAGGTGCGAATACCGAGCTTATTTTTGATGGTGCATCGCTTGTTATAAGCAGTGAAGGGAAGATATTCCGCCAACTTGGATACTTTGAGGAGACGGTGGAGACGTTTTCGCTTGAGGAAGTTATCTCCGGAGAAACAAACTGGCAGCAACCAGTTTGCGAATCCATTTCCCTTGTCCACAAGGCGCTTGTTACAGGAATACGGGATTATTTCGCAAAAACAGGTTTTAAAAAATGCATCGTCGGATTGTCAGGTGGGATAGACTCGGCTGTTGTTTTTTGCCTTGCCGGCGAGGCGCTGGGTCATAAAAATGTCAAAGCGCTCCTGATGCCCTCAAGATATTCGTCAGAACATTCTGTTAATGACTCCATTGCCCTGGCTGAAAACTTAAGTGCCAGTTACGAAATCATCAGCATTGAAAAACCCTTTTCAGCATTCCTTGATACGCTTGCTCCGTTTTTCAAGGAGAAGAAAAGTGACATCACCGAGGAAAATATCCAGGCGCGAATAAGGGCGCTCCTTTTGATGGCATTTGCAAACAAGTTCGGGTATATACTGCTTAACACCTCAAATAAAAGCGAAGCAGCAGTAGGATATGGAACTCTTTATGGCGACATGGCAGGGGGGCTCTCTGTTATAGGGGATGTTTACAAAACAGATGTTTACAAGCTCGCCCGGTATATTAACAGGGAGAGGGAAATTATTCCGGAAAGCATAATACGGAAAGCCCCTTCGGCAGAACTGAAACCCGACCAGCTCGACACCGATTCACTTCCGGAATACAAGATCCTCGATTCCATTCTTTACCAGTATATAGAACTGCAGAAATCTGCTGATGAGATAAGCATGGAAGGATTTGACAGATCTGTTGTCGACAGGGTACTCAGACTCATAAATTACAATGAGTATAAAAGATACCAGGCCCCCCCCGTGTTAAGGATCTCATCCAAATCGTTCGGCGACGGCAGGAAAATGCCAATTGTGGCCAAATACTGATTGTCTAACCATTTTTTTATGGAGTATAAGAATCCTTATGTAGAGATATGCCTTGAAGGAGCATCCTCAGTTTTCAGGGGATTAAGCCAGGAGGACAAGGAAATACTTGATCACCACCATCTGACATTAAATTTCAAAAAAGGAGAAACAATTATCAGTGCTGGGACAAGGCCCAAAGGACTGATTTGCATAGTTTCAGGAAAAGCTAAAATGTTCAGGACCGGAGCGGGAAACAGGGAACAGATTATAAAAATGCTCCGGCCGCACAGCTTTCTAGCTTACAGATCACTTTTTTCAGATAATCCTTTCCAATTTTCCGTAATGGCTCTT
>DAIUKI010000128.1:0-7568 GCA_036848255.1 Bacteroidales bacterium
TCTTACGATCTTTCAGGCCGTGGTTAATACAGATCTCCTGTATCGGGCTTTAGCCCTTATATTTACTTGGGCCATGCTTCCAGCCTCAGCTTTGTTACATTTTCATTTTCTTCAGCTCCTTCAGGCAGCATCAAAACCACCATGTCAGCTTTTGAATTTGGAGGGACGGTTATCTCAAATCCGACAAGTGTTGTTCCAGGATTCGGAGCATCATAATTGTGAAGAGGAACAGTGTTCCATGTTTTAATTTCAGCGCCCGCTGGCGATTTAACTTTCATAACCAGCTTCTTCCCGTTTTTGGTGAATTCTGCGGTATTCTTTCCGATTACAGCTACATTTGCAGAAGTGAGAAGGCTCCATTTTACTACTGCATCATTGTCAGAAGCTTCAATCTCATCACGGATCATTACAAATTTTTTACCGACGATCGAGACTCCTCTTTC
Organism: Bacteroidales bacterium; assembly: GCA_036848255.1. Classification (GTDB taxonomy): domain Bacteria; phylum Bacteroidota; class Bacteroidia; order Bacteroidales; family VadinHA17; genus LD21. Next base: position 444 of record DAIUKI010000128.1, read on the forward strand.
AGCCTTTTTAAGATCATTTTTGTAAAGATCCGTGATAATTGATCTTGCGTTCATCATTTCAGGATCGTCTGAAAATGATGTTATTGAAGAGCTGCCCTCCACTGATTGCAGTTTGTTGTTTACGGTGAGGGTATTGTGGACAAAATTATTGTACCTGTAAACCTCCCATCTCTGAGAATTCTGCTTCATGTTCCATAGGTCCACTCCTGCAGTTTCAAGTGAATTATAGTCCTGCATCCCGAAATCCATAGCCCAGCGCTCGCCACCTGCTTCCATAATGAACGAACCGGCATCCATATGGCCGTGGTTCACTGAAGGCGACCCTGCCTTAAATCCCACATATATTGCATTTTTGTCGTTCCATGAGCTGCGCATCAGCGCAACAGGATTTTTCCCCTGTCCTTCCCAGATTGTTTTCAGCGGGGGTGTTATCTTATCCATGGTCATTCCTGCTCCCCAGATCATAATTGCCGGAAGAAGCCTGTCATTTGTGGGATTTTTGTTTTCAAGATGATACTTTTCTGACCAGAGCAATGATGGATCATTCAGCCTGTCGGCGAACCAGAACATTGCCGGATTTAATCCTCCCCCCTGTCCTGCGTCTGAGTAGTTAAAGCAGCTGCCTGTTGGTCCCGTCATATTTTCAAGATACCCGGCGGTCCTGAAAAATCCCGGATTGATTTCAAGCCCGCAATCTCTCCCGAACGCCTTCTCCAGGGCACTTATAAACATAATGTTAAAGCTTGTCCCATATCCCCAGTAGCTGTAGCCTTCGGGATAAGCCCCGTCAGGTTCATAGTCCTTCATCGGGAGGGTTATTGATCTGGTTGCACGCGCGATGATTTTTTCTGCCAGCTCTTTTTCATCCTCATACACAGCTAGCGCTCCGAACGTCATCCCTGCATTGCATACCTGGTTCCAGTTATGGGATGCCTCCACCCATCCCGAATTAGCTGGCAGAAGGGAGGGATTCAGTCCTTTTTCGATTATGGCTTTTCTAACGGTCGAGCGTGTACTCTCGGGCAGAGAGCTGTAAAGCCAGTCATAGCCAATCGAGACTGCCATTGTCATTTCGGCAACATCGAGAAAATGCGACGGATTCCAGTCACTGAAAGATGAAACGGCAAGCATCTCCTTTCCAGCCCTTTCAAGATATTTTACGTCAGATGTCATCCTGAAAGCATATGAAAGATAAAAGATCCTGCGCAAAGCTTCCCTCGATTTATCAAGGAGCCTCCGCCCAATAAGAATTCTTTCCACCGGTGGTTTTTCAATTATTTTGTCGCACTCGCTTGTTAAGAACCGGTCGAGCTTCTTCCAGGTTTCATCAGCTGCAATTGTTTTCCTGATGGCGCTCTCTTCACCTTTCAAAAGAAGTATACGGGGATGATCAGATGCCTTAAGTACAAGGGAATTTTTCTCATTCTGGGCTGAGGCAGATATTACCGTAATAAAAAGTATTACAACAATTAAAAATGGTTTGCTCATCTGATAGGGTTTTAATTTTTCTCGCTGTAAAGCAAAGATACATTTATTCGCGTTCTCAGGCGAAAGGTTTATATTTGTAATCCGGCATGTTACCGGGGAGGATTTTATGAAACGTCCCTTAAAACACGATTACAAGGAAGGGCATTCCGTTGACCTTTTGCAAAGCGGAGAGCCTTTTTTCGCCGCAAACATCAAAGCCATCGACGAAGCCAGGCATTATATCCATTTCCAGACCTATATTGTTGATGAGGATGAAACCGGACAACGTTTAATTGATGCTCTTGCACGTGCGGCTGAAAGGGGAGTGAGGGTTTATCTTCTGCTTGATGCCCTGGGCACAAAATATCTTTCAGATGAATTTATCAGCAAAATTGAGGGTTCCGGCATACTGTTCAGGTTTTTCTCCCCGGTGTTTATTACAAAAGGATTTCAACTCAGCCTCCGGCTTCATCACAAGGTACTGCTTATCGACGGCGAACATGCAATTATCGGCGGACTGAACTTCGCCGACCGGTACCACGGTACTCCGGCAAAAAAGGAATGGCTCGACTTTGCAGTTTCTGTAAAGGGACCTGAATGTATGCATATCAACAGCATTCTAAGGAAACTCTGGAACAAGAAATTCATATCGAAGGAGGAGCGGTCGAACGAGATAGTCCACTCAACTAAGATCTATGAAGAGAACATAAAGCTGAGAGTTACGGAGAATAACTGGTACCGTAACAAGATAGAGATATTAAGAAGCTACAGATCAGCATTTAAGCATGCCCAAAGCCACATGATAATATTTGCCAGTTATTTCCTTCCCGGGAGGCTCGAGCGAAAGCTATTACGGCTTGCCAGCGCCAGGGGAGTTGATATTACAATAGTCCTGGCGGCGGAATCGGATGAACCGTTTTTTAACCGGGCAACCGGATTCCTTTACGAGTATATTCTGCGCAACAACATAAAATTATATGAATACCTGCCATCGAACCTGCATGCCAAGGTGGCTGTCGCCGACGGTAAATGGTGCACGATCGGAAGTTACAATCTTAACCATATCAGCGACTATGGAAGCATCGAATTGAATGTGGATATCCTTGATCAGCCTTTTACCGAAAAATTTGAAAAGCATCTCCTTACAATTATCAAAAACGATTGCCGCCAGGTAACCTTTGAGGAGTTTTTGAAAAGAAAAACATGGTTATCGCAGGTCGCGGGCTGGTTCTCCTACCAGATGATACGTCTCCTGATGAGGATTATGGCGCAGATGACGTCGAAGAAAGGGAAACCCTGAATCCCTTTTGGTCAACCCCCCAACCCCCCAAGGGGGGCTTTCCCGAGGCTCCCCTCTTGGGAGGGGCTGGGGGTGGGTTAAAACAGGCACGGATTGCAAATCCGCGCCAGCGGAGTCTGTTATTCAATAACCCCCCAACCCCCCAAATGGGGGCTTAAATCAGAATTGGTGGAAACTCATTGATACAAATTCCAGTACTGTCGGTAATGCTGTCCTCCAGTATGTCCAGGTGTGGCCGCCGTCGCGGATCCTGAATTCGTGGGGAATTTCCTTCTTGCGCATCGCTATGTGTGCCATGGAATTACCTTCATAAAGAAAATCATCGTCGCCGCAGTCGATATACCATCTGACAGCTCTTTTCTGGTCATCCTTGATGTTCTCAATCAGCTTCAGTACGCTGTATTTGTTGAAATATTCCTCCTTCTGAGCATCAGATATTCCCTCCACTCCCTGCCACAGCTTGTAATTCTTCAGTTCTTCTATGCTTCCTGGTCCTGTTGCGGCGCTTAACGGGCATGCTGATGAGAACATTTCAGGATGATGCAGAGCATAAACAAATGTTCCTTCCCCGCCCATCGATAAGCCTGAAATGGCCCGGTATCTTTTATCGGCCTTAATGCGGTATGTCTTCTCAATGAATGGTATAAATTCCTCAAAGAAGAAATCCTCAAACCTCCATTCACCTTTTACGTCATTAACGTAGCCTCTTTTACCTGTGTTGGCGTCAGGCATCACAACTATCATAGGAGTTGCATTCCCGGCATTTATTGATTTGTCGGCAATATTCAGGACCTCACCGAACTGGACCCATCCGGTCTGATCGTCGCCGGCGCCATGCAGAAGATAAAGAACAGGATAACTGCGCTGGGATGATTCATAGTCAGGAGGAAGATAGATTGCATATTTCCGCTCCATTTTCAGGATTTTGCTTGTCATTGAAAGGTTGTCCATAACCTTGCCGGTCTGGGCGAAAACAGAAGATGTAATTATCAAAAAGATAAGTGAAAAGGATTGTTTTTTCATAGCTTGAAGTATAATGTTCTATATTTAATTGTGATGGAAAGGTATTAAAATTTTCTATTTCTCGCAGTCCCGAGTACTCGTGATCGCAGATTATTGCGCAGAGTCACGCAGAAGAATCTGCCCCCTGCCCCCTGCCAGCCGTCAGGCAGATTTTCACAGATTAAATCTGCGCTGATCTGCGAAATCTGCGGGAGATTTTCTTATAATTGTGATATGAAAATCGATCTTTTCAATATTGCCAACTTCAAAGTCGATGGCGGAGCAATGTTCGGAGTAATCCCGAAAGCCTTATGGTCGCGGGTTTATCCGGCGGATGAGAATAATCTGATCGTTCTTACCCTGAGATCGCTCATCATTGAGTCGGGCGGACATGTGATCCTGGTTGATACCGGATGGGGTGACAAGCAGGATGAGAAATTTTTCAGGCACACCTATATTCATAATGGAGAGGGGCTTATCGGAGGACTTGAAAGCAGGGGTTATAAACCGGAGGAAATAACGGATGTTGTCCTGACCCATCTGCACGCTGACCACTGCGGAGGAGGTGTTGTCAGAAGCAAAACCAGAACGGGCTATGAGCTTACATTTCCCGATGCAATCTACCATGTGAGCCGTACACAATGGGAGTGGGCAGTAAAGAACAATACCAGGGAGGAGGATGCTTTTCTGGAGGAGAATATTCTGCCATTGATACAGAGCGGAAGGCTGAGTCTTGTGGACGAAGATTGCGAGCTGTTCTCCGGTTTTAATGTGAGGCTTTGCTATGGCCATACGCCCGGACTGATGATCCCATTAGTCAGTTACAATGGCAGAACGCTGGTTTATACAGGCGACCTGATACCAACTGTTGCACATATTCCCCTGATCTGGAATATGAGCTATGATATCGAATCGCTGAAGACGATCGATGAAAAGGAAAGGCTCCTGAATGAAGCGGTGGCGAAAGATTATATTCTTGTATTTCAGCATGATGAATCGGTTGAATGCTGTACGGTTGGGATGACTGAGAAGGGGATCAGGGCGAAGAGCAAATTCAGGTTTTCGGAGATAGATCCACCTGACCCCCGGTTTGGTCAACCCCCCCAAATATAGATCAACCCCCCAACCCCCCAAATGGGGGGCTTAAGAGAAGATTTGGTTCTAAAGTCCCCCAGATGGGGGATTCAGGGGGTTAACACATAGGTGGGGGATTTTTACTATATTTGAGTAAGACTCGAATAATTCATTGTTAACAAAATAACTGAAGATATGCCTGATTTTAATTACGAAAAACCCTTTCAGCTCGAAAAGGATCCCACAAACTACCGCCTCCTCTCAAGTGAGTTTGTAAGAACCGTTGAAATGGATGGCAGGAAAATCCTGAAGATTGATCCAAAGGGTCTTGAACTGCTTGCAGGAAAAGCCGTTTCTGACCTCTCATTCTACCTGCGGACCTCACATCTTGAAAAGCTCAGGCGGATCCTCGACGATCCTGAGGCTACCGATAATGATAAGTTTGTAGCATACATGATGCTCCATAACACAGTCATCTCTTCAAAGGAGGATCTGCCCTGGTGCCAGGATACTGGCACTGCAATCATCATTGGGAAGAAAGGTGAGGATGTTTACACCGGAGTCAATGATGCCGAATATCTTTCGAGGGGAATTTTTCAGACTTTTCAGGAAAAGAACCTGAGATATTCCCAGATTGTCCCGTTCAATATGTTCGATGAAAAGAACACAGGTACCAACCTTCCTGCCCAGATCGATATTTACTCGACTGAAGGGAATGTATATGAGTTTCTTTTTATCACAAAGGGAGGAGGATCGGCCAATAAAACTTTTTTATACCAGCAGACCAAGTCGCTCCTGAATGAAGATTCGCTAACTAAATTCGTTAAGGACAAGATAAAGGAACTCGGGACATCGGCCTGCCCACCCTATCATCTCGCACTTGTAATTGGCGGGACATCGGCCGAAGCCACACTTAAGACAGTCAAGGAAGCTTCAGCCGGATATCTTGATCAGCTTCCGACTTCAGGAACCGCGGGTGGACGTGCATTCAGGGATCCGGAATGGGAAGAAAAAATCGAAAAGATCTGTCATGCGTATGGAGTGGGAGCCCAGTTCGGAGGCAAGTATTTCGTTCATGATGTGAGGGTGATCAGATTACCAAGACATGCAGCATCGTGTCCGGTAGGACTTGGGGTGAGTTGCAGTGCTGACCGTAACATAAAAGCGAGAATCACTGAGAACGGAATATTCCTTGAAGAGCTTGAAAAGGATCCTGCAAGGTTTATGCCTGAAAAGGCGCCTGAGCTTGAAAAGCCCGTTGAGATTGACCTCGACCGGCCGATTGTTGAGGTGCTGGCCGAGCTTACAAAGTACCCCGTTAAAACACGGCTGAATCTCAAAGGCACTTTGATAGTGGCCCGTGATATTGCCCATGCACGTATTAAAAAAATGATCGATGAAGGTAAGCCTATGCCGGAATATTTTAAGAACCACCCGGTTTATTATGCCGGTCCAGCCAAAACGCCGGCCGGGATGCCTTCGGGAAGCTTCGGCCCGACAACTGCCGGACGGATGGATACATATGTTGATTTTTTCCAGAGCATGGGCGGATCACTTATCATGGTTGCCAAGGGCAACCGCAACAGGCAGGTGATTGAATCATGCAAAAAGTATGGTGGATTTTATCTGGGTTCGATCGGAGGACCGGCTGCAGTACTGGCCGCTGAAAACATAAAATCAGTCGAAATGGTCGATTTCGAGGACCTTGGAATGGAAGCAATCAGGAAAATAAAGGTGGAAAACATGGCTGCCTTTATTATCACCGATGATAAAGGGAATGACTTTTTTGATGAGTACAATTCCAGGTAGGTTTAATGCATGTTGCATAGGATTGCTTCGTCCTCCTTCGTCGGACTCGCAATGACGGTGCCATCTGGTTAATCTAGTACCCATTGAATAGGGTTGCTTCGTCGCGGAGTTTACCCCGTACAGCGGGACTCCTCGCAATGACCTTGCCCTTTTGTAAGTTCAGTGCTCATTGAATGGTATTGCTTCGTCGCTGCGCTCCTCGCAATGAATGAACCTTTAAGATAACTAACATGAAAACAGGGTCATTGCGAGTCCGACGCAGGAGGACGAAGCAACCCTTTTCAACAACCAGAGAAGCTGATTAAAGGATCTCCTCGATTTTAAATATCTCATGCCTATCCATACTGAGCCAGTACTTTATCGAGTTCATCCTTACAAGTTCCCAGTAGGTGTTACTGTCGAGGCCGTGGACGAAGCTGATCTCCCTGAGCTCAGAGGTGATTTTTTCCGTTATTTCAGGTTTCAGGGTGATC